>DAHVOT010000010.1 GCA_027318675.1 archaeon
CATTTATAAAAGATAATAACAAAGAAAAAAAAGATTATTCAGAATCAATAGAAAAACAAGAAAAAGAACAAACTTATACTTTGTTCTCTTTTGACGACGAGAAAACAACTGAGGAGAACACCATAAAATGGAATGCGACAGCTTACAATTAGCAGACAAGAAAAAAGAGGAAATAAATTATAAAGCTGCGCAAAAAAAATTTGAAAGATTTATCACAATAGATGAGATTTCTAAACTCTTTGATTTAGATAAAGACGAATTAAAGAAAATATGTAGCAGTTATCCTATGAGGATTCCAGACTATTATTTGTCTTTAATAAAAGAAAAAGGAGATGGAATTTACAAACAATGTATTCCTTCTTCAGCAGAAATTTATGACCTCTGTGGAGAAGAAGATCCTCTTTATGAAGAGCCAGAACACCAAAAAAGAAAAGATGTTCCCTCTCTTTTAACTCATAGATATCCAGACAGAGTTCTTTTCAGAATTTCAAACTCCTGTGCAATGTACTGTAGATTTTGCACTAGAAAAAGAAAAGTAGGAGATATGAACAAAAATCCAACTTGGGAAGAAATGGCTAAAGCGCTTTTATATATTAAACAGCATCCAGAAATAAGAGATGTAATTCTTTCTGGAGGAGATCCTTTAATGCTCCCAAACAAATTGCTTGAAAAAATAATAAAATCAGTATACTCAATAATCTCTAAAAGAGAAAACGGAATAATAAGAATAGGAACAAGAATACCTTGTGTTCTTCCACAAAGAATAACTCCAGAATTGTGTGATATTCTGAAAAAATATCATCCTATCTACATAAACACCCATTTCAATCATCCAAATGAAATCACTCCTGAAAGCAAGAAAGCATGCGGAATGCTTGCTGATGCAGGAATTCCAGTTGGAAATCAAACAGTTCTTCTAAAAGGAGTAAATGACAATCCAGAAACAATGAAAAAACTTGTTCTTGGACTTTTAAGCATGAGAGTAAGACCTTATTACATTTATCAGTGTGATCCAGTTAAAGGAGCGAATCACTTCAGAACAAGAGTCGAAAAAGGACTTGAAATCTACAAATCACTTAGGGGCCACACTTCAGGACTTGCAGTTCCACAATTTGTAATTGATGCTCCAGGAGGAGGCGGAAAAATACCTCTTTTACCAGAATATGTTCAAAGTCTAGACAAAGACAAAGTTATACTAAAAAACTATGAAGGAAACACACACGAATATCCGCAGATAAAGGAAGATTATTGAAAATACATTTCTAAACCAATTATCTCATAAAGTCTACTATGAATAGATATATCTTTCCATCATTGTTTAACATAACAAGTTAATAAAAAGTTATAATGCATAATTAAATCCATCAAGAAAAAAATAAATTAAATAATACATACTCTTTATCATCAAAAAATTTAAAAATAAATTTTTCTATCTCTATACTAAAATAAATAAAAGAGGAAAAGGAGGAAAATAAAAGATGGTTGAAGCAAATTATATCCAAGAAAAAATGGCAGAAATGCAAAAGAGTGAAGACCTTTCTAATATAATGGGTAAAATTCTTTCTGGAAGACCAGGTTACAAGGCAGTAATTGAAAAGAAGATTGTTCAAGTAAGATGTCCTGGTAATTGCGGAATGATTTTTGAAAGCCCTGTAAAGTTCTGCCCTGAATGTGGTTCAAAAATAGAATGGCCTAAGAAAGAGTAAGATTAGGGTTTATTGAATTATTCTTTAAAAACAGCATCAGATAAAATATACCTTACTTTTAACATATTTTCATAACCCTTATTATGATATGCAATTTCACGCTCTTTGATATAAATATGATTATTGTTCAAAACAAGTTGATTAGGCCTTAAAGATGCTCTAAGTATTTCATCTTTATCCAATCTATAATTTGAACTCTCAAATTTTAATAAAGGCACTGGAGAAACACCAAATCTATTCCAAGGTTTAGCTCTCTCAAATGGATTAGAATCATAAATTGAAAAATTAATTTCAAGACTCTCTTTTCCCATATAATAACTCTTATCCTAATCTTTAAAAACAAATCTATACTAAAAAATACATGACAAATCCAACAAAAGAAATAACAGAAACACCAAAAATCCGCCAACCAATAGTTACAGTTTGTGGACATGTAGATCATGGAAAGACATCAATATTAGATTGCCTTAGAGATAGCTGTATACAAGCTGGAGAGTGTGGAGGCATCACCCAAAAAATCTCTTTTACTTCTTATCCAATGAGCCAAATGAAAGCAGCTTGCCCGCTTATAGAAAAATCAGGAACAAAAGTAAATATTCCAGGATTTTTACTTATTGATACACCTGGACATGCGGCATTTACCAATTTAAGAAAAAGAGGAGGCTCTTTGGCCGATTTAGCAATACTCGTTGTTGATATAAATGAAGGAATAAAACCTCAAACAGCTGAAGTAATTCAAATCCTTAAACTTCATAAAACTCCGTTTTTAATTGCTTTAAACAAAATAGATAATATTTCAGGATGGAGAACAAATATAGATAAACCCTTAAAAGAAAGTGTTGAAGGACAATCAATGAACGTCAGACAAGTCTTCGATGAAAGATACATGACTTTAATAGGTTCTTTAAACAGCTTTGGATTCGATTCTGATTTATATTATAACATCTCAGATTTCACAAAGAAAATAGCATTAATTCCTTGTTCTGCAAGAACCCATGAAGGAATACCTGAATTGATAATGATGCTCTGTGGTTTAAGTCAAAAATATTTAACAGATAAATTAAAAATAGGAAAAGACCCAAAAGGAGTTTTACTTGAAGTCAAAAAAGAAAAGTCCAATAATTACATTGAAGCTATATTATATGATGGGGAATTAAAAAAAACAGATGAAATTGCAATTGCAAACTTCAACACAGAAAAACCCCCAATAATAACTAAAATTAGAATATTAGAAGAAATAGAACCTTTGTGCATAAAATTTAAACCAAAAGAAAGCGCAACAGCTTCAACAGGTATAAGAATGCAATTAATTGAAAAAGATGAAGTTCTTCCAGGGATGCCTTTTGAAATCTACAAAAATAATCTTGAAGAATTAAAAGAAAGATTCAACAAAGAAATATCTGATAAAATAAAAACAAAACATAACGGAATAATAGCAAAAGCAGATTCTTTAGGAAGTATTGAAGCACTTCTTTTCCTTTTAGAAAATCAAAATATCCCTGTATTGAAAGTGGGTATAGGGAACATAAACAAATCAGATGTAATAGCTGCTAAAGCAAACATAGAAATAAATGAACTAGATGCAATAATAGTTGGATTTAATATAGGTATAGATGAAGATGCTCAAGAATTAATAAAAGATCAAGGTAAAAAAATAAAAGTAATAACAGATGAAGTTGTCTACAAACTTATTGAAGATTTAATTGAATGGAGAACACAAAAACAAAAAGACATTGAAAAAAAGAGATTAATGGAATTAGCATCAATATGCAAAGTAAAAATTCTTCATCAATATGTTTTCAGAAATACAAGTCCTGCAATATTTGGTGTAAAAATTGAAGCAGGAAAATTAAAACAGCAAATGCATTTAATAGATGAAAATGGAGAGAAAGTAGGAAAAATAAAAAACATTGAATCTGAAAGAAAATCTGTTCCAGAAGCAGGAGAAGGAATGGAAGTTGCAGTTTCTATGCCTGGAATAAACTTTGAAAGGGCAATGAAAAACAGAAATCTTATGTATTCTGATTTAGGAGAATCTCAATTCAGGAATTTCAAGAAAAATAAAGACTTGCTTTCAGGTGCTGAGATGAAAACACTTCAGGAAATAGCTGAGATAAAAAGAAAAGAAAAAGCAGATTGGGGAATTTAATCATCTCTCCTCAACTTGGTCTTCCATCCATTCAGGTACTTCAGAATTATCCCATTCTTCAAATCTTTTAGCTCCAATTATCTTTCCCTCTAAATCAATTCTTGGCCCTCCATGATGAGATATTGAATATTTTTCACAAGCTGTTTTCAAATCACAGAAGTTACAATGAAATCCATAAAAGGGGGCAAAATAATCTTTAGTAATTCCTTCTGCAACTTCATTAACTAATCTTTTTATGTAATCAAAATCCTTCTCGCTTCTGTGAGTCTTGAACACATTTCCAGACCTTAAATGATAATACAAAATAGCTTCCTCTTCTTTTCCAAAAAGTTTTCTAAATGCATAACTGTATATTGTAAATTGAGGATGTCTGTGTAAAACAAATGAATCTTTTCCAGGAGAACTTTTATCTGTTTTATAATCAGATATGTAAAATCCATTCTCATTTTTATCAATTCTATCAAATACTCCTCTTACAGGTATCCCATCAATATCAAACGGCTCATCTTTTTTTATTCCAAAAGCAAATTCCTTTTTCAGAGGAGGTTCAAGGGATTTGTGTCTCTCGTAAAATCTCTTAAGAATATTCTCTCCAAGTTTCATATATCCAAAAAAAACTCCAACTGGTTCTGGGCCTAAATCAACATGATTTCCTATTCTAACTTTAAAATCTTCTTTCAAATCAAATTCTTGGACCTCAAGATTCTTTTTTTCTTTTCCTTTAAGAAAATCTCCAGCAACATCTCCTGTCCAATAATATTTCCAATATTTTGAAAAACTCTCTGGAGATTTATAATCTACATCATAAAATCTTTCTAACATATAATGTATTCCTTTTCCAAAAAGAAGCCTTACATTAGACGGAACTTTTTCATGCAGAATATATCTAAGATAATAAGAAAAACTACATCCTTTGTAGGTAGTTATCTTACTCGGGCTTAATTTACCCACATCTGCCATAAAATTTATACACTCAAGAAATTTATAACTATTATTATGCTACCATAAATAAATCAAATTACAAAGCTTTAAAAACAAAAATGTATAATTGATATGATGAAAAAAATTAATGTAGGTGTTATAATTGCAATTTTGGCTATGATTTACTCATTTTCAATTATAGTCTCAGCAGAACCTTGCAATATACAAATTTCTATGATAAATCAAGATCCTTATCCAGCAATTCAAGGAGATTATGTTAAAGTACTATTCAAAATAGACGGAATAAGAAACACTGAATGTGGAACAGTTACATTTGGTGTTAAAGAAGATTACCCTGTCTCCCTTGATCCAAATGTTGAAAATCCTATAACAATAAAATCTGGAATCTATGAAAAAGATTACAATTCCTATTACCTTGCTCCATACAAATTGAGAATAGATTCAAATGCCCTTGATGGAGATAATCCAATTGAAACATATTATTCAACAAAAACAGCCTCAAATGTTGTTAAAGAATTTGATATAACTGTTGAAGATATAAGAGCAGATTTTGAGATACATGTTAAGGATTACAATTATGTCACAAAAGAATTAACATTTGAGATATTAAATATAGCTGAATCCGATGTTGAGGCCCTTACAATAGAAATACCTAAACAAGATGACGTTTCAATAAAAGGAGCAAATAGAATGGTTGTTGGAGATTTAGATTCCAATGAATATACTACAGCAGATTTTGAAGCAACACTTCCTAATAAAGAAACTACAATAAATTTAAATGTTATTTATACTGATTCAATAAACTCAAGAAGAGAATTACAGAAAGTTGTTGATTTTGATCCTTCATACTTCGTAGACAGAAATGGAGATAAGAAAAGTTTCCCTTGGTTTGTTATAGTAATAGTTATTCTAATAGTAATAATAATCATCTGGAGAATAATCAAGAAAAGAAGAAGAGAAGCTGAAAGAAGAAAAAGAAGAGCAATGGCTTAAGTTTAATTCTATAAATAATTTAAATAAAACTTCTAAAATGGGTTGAGAATTATTAATCTCAAAATTAACCAAATTAAATCAAACTGTTACAGATAACAATTCTACTCATATCTCAAAGCACTAACAAGTTAGTGTATTACATTACTCGTTCTACTCGTAACGTAATGCGTCAACCGGATTAACTTTTGAAGCGCTTCTCGCAGGTAATGCTCCCGAAATAGCTCCTGTAAGTGTTGCAAATCCAATACATACTATAAACAACCAGAAAGGAAAAGAAGGTTGTAAGAATCCATAACCTGCACTTGCTATTATCTTACCCCCTAAGAAACTTAAAATTAATCCAAATAAAACCCCTAAAACTCCTGCAACAAATCCTAAAAATGAACTTTCAAATAAAAATATCTTGAATATCTCAGAATTTTGGGCTCCAATTGATTTCATTACTCCTATTTCTTTAACTCTCTCCAAAACAGAAGTAATCATAGTATTTGCAGTATTAATAGCTGAAACAAAAACAGAAATTAAAGCAATCAAAAGAATAAACCAAACAACAATGTCCAATGCAGTTGAATAAGATTCAATCATCTCATCAAAAGATTGAACAAAAAAATCTTCTTTACCTTCCTCCTGACCTCTTTCTTTTCTTAAATTTCTTTCAATATCTTTAACAACTCTTTCAATGTTGCTTGTGTCTACTTTAGCAACAATCCAATTATACGGAAGACTCGTATTAGCGTATAATTCATCAATAAAATCATTTGTAACATAAATTTGAGCATCATCTGGTGCACTTCCAACAGCCTCATAAAATCCAACTATTTTAAATTTCTGACCATTCAAAATAATATTATCATTCAATTCGTAAGGTTTAGTAAATATTTTATCAGGCAAAAGATAATTATAACCTACAACAACACCCATATCTCCTGGCTGCAATTCTCTCCCAGAATAGATGTCTAAATTAAAAACATCCATTATCAAAGGTTTTTTAGGATCATAACCCATCATAGAAACGTATTTTTTAACACCGCTTTTTTCAACCTCTACACTTTTAATATAAATCCCAGTTGCAGAATACACTCCAGAAGTTGTTTCAACAACATGCACCTCATCTTCTGAAAATGCAAACGTATCATCTAAACCTCCAAAACCTTTTGGCTGAATAAGAACTTTATCTGCAGAAGAAGCACTTGACATTTCTTCAATATAATCGTACAAACCCAATCCAAAACTCACAAAAATAAATATTGTTGTAATTCCTGCAAGTATTGAGATAATTGTAAATGCACTTCTTGTCTTTCTTTGTTTTATATTCCTTAAAGAATAATTAATTGATTCTCTTGATATCATTTTATCCCCTCAAGGCCTCAACTGGATTTTGTTTAGCTGCCCTCATTGCAGGAAGAATTCCTGCAAATGCTCCTATTAAAAAACTACCCAATAAAGCAAAGAAAATAAGATAAAAACTTATTTGTGGCTGAACTTCTGCTCCTAAAAGAGCATTTATTCCCGATATACCAGAAATACCTAAAATTACTCCAAATATAACTCCTATTGCACCTCCTATTAAACCTAAAACTCCTGACTCAATAAAAAATTGCATGAATATTTGATGATTTGTTGCACCAATAGCTTTCATTATTCCAATTTCTTTTCTTCTTTCAAGAACAGAAGTAGTCATGGTGTTTATTATTCCAATTGCCCCAACTAAAATAGAAATTGAAGCAACAATAACTATGAAAATTGTTATTGCGTTTAAAATACTATTAACTTGTTTCAAAGAAGCTTCTGGAGTAGAAACAGTGAAATCCTCTTCTCCAACTTTAACATCTCTCAATCTTCTAAGTAATTTTTCAATATCTTCTTTAGTTTTATCTATCTCTTCTTTATCTCTTGGAAGAACAGCAATAAAATCCCATTCTTCTATAGGGCCATATAAACTTTCTACATCTCTTTCATTCATAAAAACAATATTATCAAAAATAAAACTTCCTTTTTTCTCTACAATACCTACAACTTCGAAATCTCTACCTTGAATATTAACTGTATTTCCAGGAACGACTTCTCTATCTAAACCAACTTTATCCACATAAAAATTATATCCAAGTAAAACTTTCCCTGAATCCCCATCCTCAAGTAATCTCCCTACAATTGTTTTTGCTTCAATCTGTTGATAAAGAATCTCTCTATCATCTCCAGAAGGAATATTCGTGGCATATCCAAAAATTGCTTTATTATTAAATTCTAGTCTTCCTGCAACTATAACTCTTCCAACTGCAGCTTTAACACTGCTAAGTTTCTCTATCTCCTCCAAATCTCTTTGAGTAAGAGGAGTAACTTGTCCTGTACCTGGAGGCCCAAAACCATTTCCAGCTCCCTCGACAGTTATTAATTCTGTTGATGAAACTCCAAACTGAGAACTTACAGCAGTTTTAAGTCCATTACTAAGTGTTATTAAAGAAACAACTGCAAGAATTCCAATACAAATACCCAAGAGAGTAAGATAACTCCTTATACCTTTCTTTTTCAAATTCCTATATGCAAGAATAAAATAATTCATTTTACTTCTTCCTTTCTTTAGTAACTCTTTCTATTTTCCCATCTTTAAGCCAATAGATAGTATGAGCATACTTCTTGGCTAATTCAGGAGAGTGAGTAACAAAAACAATTGTTCTTCCTTCTTTATTCAATTCAGTAAGAAAATCCATAACCTTCAATCCAGTTTTAGTATCTAAATTGCCAGTAGGTTCATCGGCCAAAATAACTTCAGGATCATTAGCTAAGGCTCTTGCAATTGCAACTCTCTGTTGTTGTCCTCCTGAAATCTGATTGGGATAATGTCCTCTTCTCTCCCATAAATCAAGCCTATGTAAAATTCTCTCTGCTTTCTCTTCTCTCTCATATTGTGGAACTCCCTGGAGAGTCATAGGCAGTACAACATTTTCAAAAACAGTAAGAGTAGGTATAAGATTAAATTGTTGAAAAATGAATCCAATATTTTTGCCCCTTACCTGAGCTAATTCAGATTCATTTAATAAAGAAATATCTTCGCCATCAAGAAAAATATGCCCTTTTGTTGGCATATCTAAACTTCCAACAAGGTTCATGGCTGTAGATTTACCTGAACCAGAAGGACCCATAACTGCAACAAAATCCCCTCTCTGAATATCAATGCTTATATCATCTACTGCTTTAACTACGTTTTCGCCCATTTCATAATACTTAGCAACATTACTAAGATGTATAACAGTCTTGTTAGGATCTATCTCTTTTTTCATAAATAAAAAATAAGAATACTCTTAATAAACCTTACCACCTAACTTACAATCAAAACATTTATAATAAAGAAAGATACAAAACAAACATGATAAAAAAATCACGAAAAATAATAACTTTATTGGCTCTAATGGCAATTCCACAACATATAAATGAAGGCCATTCTCCAAGATCAGAAAAATTGGAAAATATGATTGCCCTAGAAATAGCTGAACGAAACAGGATAAATGCAAGATATCATCTTATTGAACTAAACGAAAATATAAATTCTGTTGAAAGAAAAAAAGAATTTCTTTTAATGAGATTAAAAGAAGAAGATATCCAAGATAGTCTTAAAGAAAATTATTTAAAAAAATTAAATGAAACAAATGAAGAATTAAAAGGATATTATTCAAAAAAAGATTCTATATATCAATTAATTGAAAAATAATTACTGCCTTGATTTTATAAAATCCTTAAGTAGATGGAAAACTTCTTTTTGTTTATTAGGTAAGAAACTAATTGAACCTGCATTTTTATGCCCTCCTCCTTCTACAAATGCTTCGGGTATCTTTTCATCAAGATATTTAATAAATTCATGAACTGAAAAATTAGATTCGTTTGTAGCTCTTATTGTCATTGCAGTTGCCATAACTCCAACAGTAACTAAATTTGAAATCTCTTTTTCAATCTGAAGAGAATCATGCAACATGCCCACAATTCTTCCGGGTTTAGGGAAAAATCCAAATCCAGGGAAAAACTCCTCAAAGTGTAAAAATTGAAGATGTACTTTACCAAATTTATCCAATTTAGAATTTGCTTTTCCAATTTTGAATCCCTTTTCATCAAGTTCTTTTATATAGGGAGCCATTAATTCAACTAATTGCTTTTGTTTAGCTCTCGGTTCACCAAATAAAACTTCAATATACTCTCTTGCTTCCATAAACTTAACTTTAGAAGAAACATAATCTATAACTAAAGAGATATCTGAAAGAAGTTCTTTTGTATATCCTTGAGAAGAAGCTATTTTCATATATTTTTCCATTAATTCTGGATTTGCAATATCAATTCTATCTGCAAAACCAGCTAAAGCAGGTATCTGTTCAATATTATTAACATCTGGATTTACAAATCTTGCAAATTCCGCACATAACATTCCTGCAGAAAAATGCGAACCATCTTCTCCAACTAAAAATGGATTTATATGTGTTAAAACCTCATTTGAAATAACATCATGATCAAAATAATGATGATCAATAACAATAAAATCTGCCCCATGAACTTTTCCTTGTTTTATTGCCATTAAATCTTCAGGAGAAGAACCATTGTCTGCAATTATAATTAAAGGCATTTTATTAGAATGTTTTGCAACATTTCTCAAAGAATTTGCCATATCTCTTATTGAATCGTCTATTTCATAAAAAGGTGCAGCACAAGGAGCTCTTGTGAAAAACTCCCATGCAGCTTTCTCAGAACTATGTTGCTTTTCAATTAAAGGTAAAATAGCTCTTTCAAGGGCAAAACCTGAACTATATCCATCTGTATCATTATGATGTCTTACAATGATGGGTCTATCTTGTATTACTGCAAGCCTTATCTGTGTAGCAGCCTCAATAAATTTATTTTTAAGTTTGCTTAATATAACACTATCAATCATAAAATTAGGTGGAGCAACTCTAGCTCTTTCTTTTTCAATCTCTTTCATTTTATCTAAAAAAATCTTTTTATTGAAATCATCTAAAATACTTATTGACTTAATTTCTCCCTCAATTTCCCCTTGAAATTCTCCTATCTCAACTGTTGCTTTAACAATCAAACCTTCTACAATTTCTGGATAAGCCCGAACTCCTGGTTTAATAAATCCCTTAAGAGAGAGATTTCCAGTTCCATCTGAAACAACAAAAACAGTAGGCCCTCCTGTCTGAACCACCTTATTAACATATCCTGTCAAAGAAACAGTTTCTTTACCTCCAATTATCTCAGATATCTTTTTTTCAACAGGCTTAACAGAAGATATTTTATCCCCAATAAACTTTGATTTAGAATTAAAGTTATTTTGTGTATGTTTTTTATAATTCTGTTTTATATTCTTTTTTGACTTATTCATAATAATTTAAATTCCTCTATTTTGTCTTTAACAAAAACATTAATAATAGACTGTTTAAAAAGCTTCTGTATAAGTTATTATATCCAAAACGAATGATTTAAAAACCATTTTATAATCTAAATATCATGCCATTCAAAATAAATATTGGAACAAACCAAGGAAAAACTTACAAGTTGGAAACTGAATCTGAAGCCCTTGTAGGCAAATCTCTTGGAGAAGTCATCAAAGGAAAAGATGTTTCTCCATCTCTTGACGGTTATGAATTTGAGATAACAGGGACAAGTGATAAATCTGGATTTACTTCAATGAAAAACATTGAAGGAATTGGGCTTAAAAAAGTTCTTTTAGGATATGGGAAGAGCATGCATAAACGTTCAAAAAAAGAAGGAAAAAGAAAAAGATCAAATCCAACACCTGGAGGATTAAGATTAAGAAAAACAGTAAGAGGAAAAGTAATCTCAAATGCTATAGTTCAGATAAATTTGAAACCAACAAAAGAAGGCTCAAAAAAGCTTTCAGAAATATTCCCTGATCAAAACAAAGCTGAAGCTCCTACTGAAACAAACTAAAACAGCAATTCTTGTTTAATTTTATTTATTAAATCATATAAAAAGATTCCTAACATAAATAAAATCTTGAGTTATGTTACTCCTTTATAGAAACAACAAATAGAAAGATTTATAAACTTCAAATATATCTAATAATTATGGAAAAAGATGATAAAACAAAAAGAAGTTTATTGAATAAACTTGGTTTAGCAACAATAGGAGTAATTGGAATTTTAGCAATTGCCCCAAAGCAAAATCAAACAAATGAAATTACAAGCATTTATCAAGGATATACTTCAAGTGATGGATATACCTATTTAGTATTTGACAACAAACCCAGACAAGAAAGAGAAGGACTTCCAGAATTAGTAATTAAAGGAAACCCAGACACATTAGAAATAGGAAAAGAATATACAATAAAATATTCTTCTAAAGTTAAAAAAGAATACATTCCTAAAAAAATAAAAGAGATTAAATACTCTCAATAAGAGAATTTAAAATTATTTTCTTCCACCCAAACCTTTTTTAATTAACTTATTCTGACATTTTAATGACAAAATCAGAAAATATCCCAGAAATTAATGTAGGAGTAGTGGGGCATATAGATCACGGAAAAACAACTCTGTTAAGTAAGATAACAGGGAAGTTCACAGATACGCACTCTGAAGAACTTAAAAGGGGAATTACTATAAAGATAGGATATGCTGAAATAACAGTCTATAAAGATTCTGAAGGAAACTACAACACAGAAAAAGGAACTCCTCAAAGATACGTTTCATTCATCGATGCTCCTGGACACGAAATGCTTATGGCAAATATGCTTTCAGGTGCAGCAATAATAGATGCGGCATTACTTGTTGTAGCTGCAAATGAAGGAATAAAACCTCAAACAAGAGAACATTTTATGGCTCTTCAAGCAAAAGGAATAAAAAATATAATAATAATACAAAACAAAATAGATTTAGTTTCAAAAGAGAAGGCTCTTGAAAATTATAAAAAAATAAAAGAATTTGTTAAAGGAACAGTAGCTGAAAATTCTCCTATTATACCTGTATCTGCTCAGCAAAATATAAACATAGACAGAATACTCCAAGAACTTTGCAATTTAGAAATACCTAAAAGAGATGAAGAATCAAAACCTATATTTTTAGTTGCAAGAAGCTTTGATATAAATAAACCTGGTACAACAATAGAAAAGCTAAATGGAGGAGTTTTAGGAGGAATATTAAAAAAAGGAAAATTAAAAGTGGGAGATGAAATTGAAATTAAACCTGGATTAAATATAAAGAAAAACAATCAAACAACTTATCAAACTCTTACAACAAAAATAGTTTCATTATACAAAGGAAAAAATTCACTTAAAGAGATTTCACCTGGTGCAAGTATATCAATAGAAACTTCTCTTGATCCTTCACTTACAAAGGCGGATGCTCTTAATGGATGTGTTATATCTTTAAAAGGAACTTTGCCTGAGATAACCCATAAACTTACAATAAAGACAAAATTATTTGAAGAAGTTTTAGGAACTGAACAAAGACAGAAAGTTGAACCAATAAAGACAAAAGAAATTTTAATGCTCTCTGTTAATACAACAATTACAGTGGGAATTGTTGAAAAAGTATCGAAGAATAACATTGAAGTCTCACTTAATATACCTATAATTGCACTTAAAGGTGACAATACTGGGATTGCAAGGAACATAAACAATCACTGGAGACTTATTGGATTTGGTGAAATAGAATAATTCAAATAAAAATAATAAAAGATATTCTTAACTTCTAAAAATTTAGAACTCATAAAAATATTTATAAATAACAAATTCATAAGATAATTATGAGAAAAGGGTTTGTAATATTGACGCTTGCAATTTTTCTAATTACCTCTCTAGGATTTATTCTTGCAGATAATGAAACAGAATTAGAAGATGACGCAGTATTTTGTACAATGGATGTTAAAATGTGTCCTGATGGTTCTTATGTAGGAAGAGACCCGGAACATAATTGTGCATTTTTCCCTTGCTCTGAAGAGAATGATGAAGATGATGAAGATAAATTAGAAGAAGAAAATGAAACAGATGATGACGACAAATTATTAGGTGCTTCTTGTGGAACAGTTACTCCAGGTTATAATGATGAATGTTGTCAAAGAAAAGGATATGAAGCATGGGATGCTGAAGACTGGGAATGTGAAGAAGAAATCGATGAATATGAATGTGAAGAATGGAATTGTACTAAATGGAGTGAATGCTCATCAGAAGGAATAAGAACAAGGGAATGTGTTGCATCTGGATTAAATTGTACAGAAGATGATGAAGATGAAAATGAAACAGAAGACCAGCCAAAACTTACAAGATATTGCTATGAAGAGAAAAAATTAAGACCAAATCATAGAACAATAGAATGCCCTGAAGAATGTATTTGTTCTGGTTCAACAATAAAATGCTCATTTGAAAACGGTACAAGAATAATGACTGTTTATGCTGGAAATTCAGGGAATGTAATAGTTCAAGTTAAAAATCTAAATATGTCTACAAATGTAACCTTATACAAAGGAGAAAACGGAAAAGTTTACGGTATATTTGAAGACAATGAAACAAAAGAGATAAAACTTCCAGATGAGGTTATAGAGAAATTAAAAGAAAAGAAACAAAAAAGACTCCAACTCCAAAATGAATCAATAAACTTAAGTGAAGACGGATATTATCATGTTGAAATGAAAAAGAAAGCGAGATTATTCTGGCTAGTTCCTGTTAGAGAACATGTGCAAGCAGAAGTTAATGCTGAAACAGGTGAAACAGTGAAGATAAGAAATCCTTGGTGGGGATTCCTAGCAAGAGACATGAGAGAAAAGGGAAATTACACAGAAACTGAAGAGTGAATGCCCTAAAACTTTATAATCCTCTTTTATTTTTTAGAACTCATGGTAATATACTCTCATTCAAAATTATCTACATTTGAGCAATGTCCTTTAAAATACAAATTAAGATATATTGATAAAATAAAACCAGAGATTGAAAAGACAATAGAAGCTCATCTTGGAACATCAGTTCATGATACCTTGGAATGGGTCTACAATTCTATAAAAGAAAATTCTGAAAGATCAATTACACTTGATGAAATAATAAACCATTATATAGATATTTGGAAAAAAGATTTAACACAAGATATTTTAATAGTTAAAAAGCAATTAACTCAAACAGATTATTTCAATAAAGGGATACAATTTCTTGCAGATTATTATCAAAAGCACTATCCATTCAAAGACGGAACAATTGAATGTGAGAAAGAGATAACAATAAATCTTGATGAAAATACACAAATAAGGGGATTCATTGATAGATTAGTTTATGATATAGAAAACAATCGTTATGAAATCCATGATTACAAAACAGCAGGAACATTGCCTTCACAGGAAAAAATGGACCAAGACAGGCAACTTGCACTTTATTCAATAGCAATAAAAGAGATATATGGAGAAGACAAAGAAGTTCTTTTAGTCTGGCATTATCTAGCATATAATCATAAAATAATCTCAAAAAGAACACAAGAACAACTTGAAGATCTAAAAGAAGAAACAAAAAAACTAATAAGAGATATACAAAACACTAGAATATTCCTTCCGAGCAAATCTATTTTATGCGAATGGTGTGAATATAAATCAATCTGTCCTGAATGGAATTTTGAAATAGACTCTAAAATATCTGAAAAAATCCTTTCAAAAAAAGTGAATCCTTTTCCTGAGTTCAACAACAATGAAAAGGAAAAACTGGATATATGGAATTAATAAGTAATAATAAAGAATTTAAACTATATTTTCCTTAAAGATAAATGGAAAAAGCGGTGCAGGCAGTTATAATAGTCTTAACAGTATTCATGGTAGGTTTATTGGTTTACTTTGCATTAGAAGCAAGAACCTCTGAAAATTATGAAGATAGAAGAGTTCCTTATTCTCATGTATCCACAGGTGTTCTCTCTGAGCTTACACCTGCTTCTTTACTATATAATCAAGATATAGAATTTTGGTCAAAAAATACTCTAGTAAAAAAGCAATTCTATTTAGATACAAAATTTGGACAAACTAAAGAAAGTGGAAATACCTTCAATTACACCATTTCAGACTCAGAAGATTGCGAGAGAGAATTTGATAAAGGAAATTATCCTGTTCAAGTTTATTATCAAAAAGCAGGAATAGGGACAGAAAAGTATAATATTTACACAGCAAGATCATGTTGGATAGAAAGTGTTTCTCCAATAAAGATGGAATGCGAACAAGCTAATGAAAACGCACCATGCTTATATTCTTCTAAAGTAAGTTGCGTTTGTCTTTATGCTACAGAAGCATAATAAAACAAAGTTAATTTATATTATTATTCTTTAATTAAATCTCTAATGATTTTATAAATTTCAGGATGTTTTGTAGGTTTAATCATCCTGACATGAAAAAAATCTACACCTGAACAGGTTCCATTCACATAAATATTCTCAGTTCCATTCAAATAAGCACTTGAACTTTTAACTATCCCATCTCCATCCGAACCTTCCCAATAACATCCAATTCCCACAAGATTATAAACAGGAATAGAGGGTAAAGGAGCAGCATTTAAATTGTAAATAAACTCACTCGATTCATTCATTTCACTGCATTCTACATCTGCACCAAATACTGCACAGTAATTAAGAACAAATCCGTCTACACCATGATTAGGTATTCCAACAAGTACAATCTTATCTAAACTCTCTTGACCATACTCTTTAATATAATTTCTTGTAACTAATCCCCCCATACTATGAGCAACAATAATGACTTTATCTTTTCCAGTAATATATTTAACATTTGAAACAACTTCATTTAACCTTGAAGAATAAGTGTTAATACTTTCCCATTTAGAGTCAAATATAAAAGAATTTTCTTCTGTAATTAAGCTATCAATATAATAAGTAGCTTCAACTACAATGGAAGCATTTACTTTTCCAAGATAACTTTTTGAATCTTCATCATACTTGCTTACATAAAAATAACCTGCATCAATATATCCTTCTTTTTCAAGTTCCCTTGCCATTTCTCCAAAAGACTCCATGCTCAACTCAGCTGAAAGCTGCTCATTAAAACTATGCCCATGAACAAGAATAATCGGATAATTAACAGAAGAGTTATCAACACAAGAATAACACTCTCCATATAAACAACAAATAGAAGAAGGTTCTCCAAGAGTAAAAGAAGAAGAATAATTTACCTCATTAATTATTATTTTCTCTAAATCTAAAGAATCTATTGAAACACCTAAAGAAAAGTTCTCCAAACCCTCTCCTGTATCATTTTCCAAGATAAAAGTTAAATTGACAAGTTCATCTTCAACTTCTTTAAAATCCCTCAATTTATTTTCCAAAGTATCTTTTCCATTCATAATCAAGATAAATTTATTAAAATTATTCACAAAGGTCTCTCCAGCTTCAATTGAAGAAGAACTAAATTGATGCTCTTCAAGATATAAAATATTATCATGCATCTTAGTGATATTCTCAACAAGAGAATTATAAACGCTAATATTTCCATAAAAAGAAGAATTAAACAAATTAAATTTATCAGTCAATTTAACAATTTCATCACTTACAAAGTATATCTCTGTTCCTAATTGAGAATATTCTTGAGAAAGATACAACTTATTAAGAACATCTAATTTTATGCTTACTTCATAAAGAGAAACATTTATTTCATTATAATCTTTTTCTAAATCAGATAAATACAGATAAGGATTATTTATATTAAATCCATTCAATTTATTCTGAATATAATAAAATTCCCTGTTCAATACTTCAGTATTATTTTTCAAATTGTTTTTAATTAAACTCTGAACATCATTTAATTGGTAATCAACAGAGATAATTTTTGTTCTGAATTTAGTAGGAGATTTAGCATAACAAAACCTTGTATCTGTACTATTGCACTCTAAATTAACTTTGTACAATTTTTGACCTGCTTTTTCCTCATTAGGATTTATAGAATATTGCTTTGACAAAGGGCTTGAAAACTTAATTAAAATATCTTCCTGAAAAAGTTTTTCACCTGAACTTAAATCCTCTAACACAAGAGAGCAATCTGCACTGCAAAAAGGATTTGTCAAAACCTTAGCCTTAATATCCATATTAACTTCTTCACCATTTTTTATATTTATATTCTGATTTCCAACATCCAAAGAAACAAGCAAATCATTTCCCATCATCGATTTAATATAAAGGTAAAAATTAAAAAATAAAACTGAAAAAATTAACATTATAATTATTCCTATAACATTCGCTTTCCTTTTTTGTTTCCTTATTCTTTCTTCTGTTGTGGTTTCCCTATTTTTAGAAGATAAATTAGAATAAATCAATCCTGAAACAACTATAAAAATGATTATTCCTGCAATAATACTTATAAAAACTGCTTTAAGACTAGGGGAAAATTCAAATCTTGAAATTAAAAAAGATAATACAATTGCAAAAAGTACCATAAATCCAACTATCACTCTCATGCAAATACTAGTATATGGGGGTTTAAAAAACTAAACAATATAAATTTTTAAAAACAAAAGAAAACAATCGGCTTTATGAAAAAAGTGGCAATAATAGGTTCTGGTCCTGCAGGTATATTTTCTGCATTAGAACTCTCAAAACACAATCCTAATATTGAAATAACTCTCTTTGAAAAAGAACCTTATTCTTCAGGAGGTATGATAAATGACTGTAAATTAAATCTCTCACATGAGATAGGAATGAATATAGAAGAATTAAAAATTTCAGAAGAAAATGCTAATAATTTAATTTCTTATATAGATAAGACATTTTTAGAACATGGTGCTCCAGATAATCTTTACGGTGTTGATGAAGACAAAATAAAAAGACTTCAAGAAAAAGCAAAATTATGTAATTTAGAACTAATAAGCTGTAAACAAAGACATGTTGGTACAGATAATTCTAAAAATCTAACAGATAAATTCAAAGAAACATTAATGAAAAACGGGATAAGTATACAAACAAAAACAGAAGTTAAAGATATAATAAAGAACCCAGAAGATGGGTTTGCAGTAATTACTTCTAAAGAGAATGAAGAGAGCTTTTCTGGGTTTGATTATATAATTTCAGCTCCAGGAAGAGCAGGTTCAATCTGGTTCAGGGAAAAAGCAGATAAATTAGGGATAAAATATCTCTGGGGACCAGTTGATGTTGGAGTAAGAGTTGAAATGTTGAAAAAGAACTATGAGGATTTAACAGACATAATTTATGATCCAAAATTAATAATGGACAGTTCAGACAAGGAATTCACAAGAACATTTTGTACAAATCCTGGAGGAAGAATAAGACTTGAGAGACTTGTTGAAAACGAAGACACATTCTCAATAATAAATGGTGATGCCAATGAAGACTCAAAAACAAACAATACAAATTTCGCAATACTTACAAGATTTTATTTAACAGAACCTTTAATTGATACGAGAAAAGAAGGATTAGAACTAGTTAAAAGAGTGAATAGATATGGTGGAGGAAAACCACTTGTACAGAGAATGCAGGATTTTTTCAACAACAAAAGAACAAAAGCAGAGTATCTTCAAACAAATGGATTAATCTCTACATTAAATCCATCTTTTGTTACTCCAGGAGATATTAATTTAGCTTATAGCTATAAAGTTGTAAGTAAAATAAAAACATTTATTGAAAAATTAGATCATCTTGCATTAGGAGTAAGAGCAGATCCAAACAATCTAATCTATGCTCCTGAAATTAAATTCTATGAAACAAATTATATAACAACCCCTGATTTAGAGACAAACATTGAAAATATATTTGTAGCAGGAGATGGTGCAGGTAAATCAAGAGGAATAGTAGGTGCAGCATTAACAGGAATATTGGCTGCAAGAGGAATACTTAAGAAAGAAGGTGTTGAGTACAAATAGATGTAAAATTAATTGTTTATATTTTTCTTAGAAGAGTCCAAAAAACTCCACAAAATAAACCTAAACCTAATAAGCTAAATCCAAGTGAATTAATTGCCGATTTACTCGCTTCTGAAACAACATTTCCAGTAATATTAAAAGAAAAGAATAATGCAGATCCAAGAATACCCATTACTCCTCCAGTTTTTACAATATCTCCAAGAAGAGGATCATACTTTCTTTCAATCTTATAAGCTTCAGACTCTGCTAATTCAATTTTTTTAAGTAATGGTTCCTTAAGTCTCTTAGCTAAAATCAAAGATTCTGTATCTTTTTTGTTTGCATTAGCGTTACTTAAATACTGTCCAATTCTTTGAAAATCATAAACAAATGGGATATCCATGTCTCTTCCTGCATCTCTTCCTCCATGAACAAATTCATTAAACGCAATAAGATTTCTTTGAATTTCTTTCCTGTCCTTAATACTTTTTATATTATCAAAATCATTCAAAAGAGCTTTCATATCAATATAGACTCTCCTTTCATCACCTAATTTATGCCATTTATCCCTTTTACTTAATTTAATTCTGTAGTGCCCACTGTCCATTAACCATGGATGCTGATTATATTGAGAATCATACATGTCTGCTTTCCAACCTTTAACTTTAGTATAAGTATAATCTTTATCCTCTTTTGTCATATATAATATAAATAAAGGGTATTTAAAAACTTAACTTAAAAATTATTAAAAAAAAT
>DAHVOT010000011.1 GCA_027318675.1 archaeon
AACAACCGGACTCCAATAAGGGCAAACCGGAGCTATTGACATTCTTTTTATATCAGATACTTTGTCAAAGTTTTTTGGATTTATTTTTTTGTTCTGTTTTAGATATTCTTTTAATGTATTAAAATTCTTTTCTTTGAGTTCTATTTTACACGGAATATTTTTGTTGTCTGCAGATAAGTCTTTTGAAATTAATTCTTTTAATCTTTCTCTTCTACCTTCAAATATATCATATAATTTCGAATTCACTTCTTTTTTCTGTTCAGGTATTGCATTTTTATTGTCCTCTAGAAATTTACATTTATGATTATTCCTTCCTGTTATTACAGAAATCTTTAATTTTTTATTTTTACTATTAAGAAGATATTTGTTTTCTTCATAATCTTGTTTATATTGTTGCTGTAAAGCTTTACTTGGAACAACAACAGAGGCTTTTCCAAGCTCTCTTGCAATGTTCAGTGCTATTGCAGAATTATGGACTATTATTCCATTAGCTATAAAATTGTTTGATTTAGGTACCTCTAAATCATAAGTTTCACCTTCTTTTATGAATTCTATACTTTTTATTCTATCCCAAAGGATATCTCGATTACAAATAAATGATATTTTTTTATCTTTTATTGTCTCATTAACTTTTTCTAAGTGGCATCTTAAAAAGTTAATTTTACCTTGAGAAAATACACTTTGTTTTATATTTTTATTAGTTAGCAGATCATCTAGCTCTTTGTAATTAATTGCTTTATTTCTTAGATACTCTCTTATTACTCTTGGGACTTTGTCAATATTAGTAAATTTATGTTCTTTGAGTTTGGAGAATATTTTTAGTGCTTTTTTTTGTTTTTCACCAACGAAACCTATATTATCTATAAATTTTTTCAAGTTATGGTGATTTGATATTGATATTCTCCAAGAATATTCTTTATTATCTCTAAATTTCTTTGTAGTTATAGTATGTTGAATTTCAAATATTTGTAGAAGTATAGAAATGTCTTGAATTAATCTTTTTGATATTGAAGAATATTCTATGACTATCTGATTATTGTTTCTAATATATATAGATCCATCTCCAGAAAAAAGTCTACTTAAAAACAATGCAATTCCTTTTTTGTCTAGATTAAAAATAATTTCTGGGACAAATTTTTCATCAGATCTTTTTCCATCTAACCCATATTTCTTTATCAATAATCTTAATTTATTTGTTGTCCCAAACCTCGTATCTTTATTATTAAATACAATTGTAACCTCTGTTTTATGGCTATTTCTTATCTCTCCATCTGGAAATAGTTTTTTTAAAGATTCTTCATAATCCTTTCTTATTAAAGGAGTTATATATTTATTTTGATAATATTTTGGAGAACCTGCTCTATCCCCTAATTTTCCCTCTGCAATTAAATGTCCTAGAACTTTTATTTCATTCTCATCATATTCAAAAGAATTTTCTAAATTAATTTGATTAGATAAGCACAGATAATTTGTGTCATCTAATTCTTCTAATTTTTTCCATTCTGGTCCTTCTTTTGTTATAGTTAAAAAGGGATGATTTTTAGAGGCAATAATCTCTCTCCCCGTCTTTGTAACTATTTTATACAATTTCTTTTGCCCAGTTTTTCTCACATTAATAAATTTAGTTTGAACTAATTTTCCTTCTTCATTTAAGGATATAATCTCTCCCTCCTTACCTTCTATTTCACATATTCTATGATAGCTGAAACCTTCTTCTTTTTCGGGTTTACAAAATATCAGAGAATTTTTATCTAAGCATTTTCCTGTACCACATTTTCCATGAATGAATATTATTTTATTGCCTTCTTTAACTGCTCGCACAACTTCTTTGACAACATCTTCCTGTGTTTTACCATTTGAGAATTTTAAAGGTTCAAGAAATTTCTCTCCTTCATATAAATTCCATGTCATAAGCTATCAGAAATTTAAAGGTTATTATAAAATTTGCTGTTATAATTCACTACCTTTTATCTTCAGTTCTTTTTTATCTTTACCTAAAACATATGCCCTTGAAAACGAATGTTCTCCCAATAATTTGTATTCGTTTTCTCCAATTTTCTTTAATTCTTTTAAAAGAATTTCAATGAAATTTTTCATATCTTTCTCTGTTGGCATTCTTTCATAACCCAACCTCTCTCTTGAGCTTCCAACAGCCATATAGCTTTTTAATTCAATGAACAATGGTTGAGACTTTTTTATTAACTCTGCATATTCTGCAGCTTGGTTTGGAAACATATTAAGCTCTTTAACTAAATTCATTCTGAAAACAGTTCGTGTTTTTCCCTTTAATCTTGGAAGAATCTCTAAAGTTTCATTTAAGTTTTCCCAAGCATCTTTTTTGATACTTCTATGGAATTTTATATAAGAAGTTTTATCTGGAGTGTTTATTGAAATATAAATTTGAGTTGGGAGTTGATCTTTTTCTAGAAGTTCCTTTATTTTTTCAGGATAAAGCCCATTTGTAACAAGAAAGCTTGTTTTTCTTCTGCGCCTTAATTCAGATATTAGTTCTCCAATATAAGGATATGTAGTTGGTTCTCCGCTCAAACTTATTGCAAATTGCATAGGTTCTTGTGCTTCTTTGTATTTTTTTTGATTTGCCTTACTTAACTGCGTTTTTTTTGAGTTTTTATCTATCTTAAATCCCTGAAGAAGTTTTCTTTGAGCAAGTATACACGAATCAATTATTTCAGAAGGAGAATCTACTTTTCCAGGTATTTTTTCTCCTGTAGTGTATTCAATTGCTCTCCAGCAATGGACACATTTGTTAGGGCAATATAAGCTTGGAGTCATTTGGCAGCATAAATGCGATTTTATCCCATAGAATTTTTCTTTGTAACAAACCCCTTCATCACGAAGAGATTTTTTTGTCCACCTGCAAATCTGTACTGCAGAGTGTTCGTTTTTTCCAGCTATTTCATAATGTTGTTTCTTTAAGAGCTGTTTTACATCTTTATTTAACATAATCATTTTAATTCTATTCTCTTTAAAAGAGTGATTGTTTATTTTAAGCTATAAAAAAACTTAATCCCCAGAATACCATTAATAATAGGAACAAGAACAACAAGAAGTTTGTTGATATTTTGAACCACAATTCAGCTTTCTTTTTATTCTTGGTAATACTTAATATTGTTAAGTAAAAGAATCTTCCTCCATCAAATATTCCCATTGGAAGCATATTCATTAAAGCTACACTTGCACTTATCAAGACCATCCACCACAATAAATTATAAATAAATGTTGCAGCTTCGAATTTAGCTTCGTAATATATATACTGTTTTTTAAATGAAGACAACCAAGCAATTATCTTCCCTATTACTCCTTTTCTTTCACTTTCAATATATCCTACTCCAACCCAAGATTTTTCAGCATCTTCTGGATTTTCCATCAGTGTTATTGTGTACTCTTTTAATTCTTCTTCATTCTTTGTTGTAAGAGTTATATTTTCTCCAGGAGAATATTTAGATAGTTCTTTTCCAAATTCTTCCCAGTCCCTTATTTTTATATCATTTACTTCAACAATTGTTCCCTCAACTTCTGCTATAATCGCAGGAGAATAATCATACAATATTAGATAATTTGTAGTTGAACCTTTTTGCTCTTCTAATCCTTCTTTATTTATTAAATATGTTCTATTATTTGTTTTAATTTCAGTTAAACCTTCATCATTTATCATTGAAAATATTTTCTCATAATTTGGATTGTCAATTGAGAAATTGTTTACAGAAATTATTCCAGGTATTGCAACTATAGAATATGAATAGGTATTAAATTCTGCACCTGCAGGAGCAAAAGATAAGCTGAAAAATAGGAACATAATTATAAAAAATAGAATTGCAGTCAAGACATTCGCAAATGTTCCTGCAGCTAAGACTACCATCTGATGAAAGTTTTTGCTTTTGTTCATACTCTTTTCATCTTGCTCAACAAAAGCGGCCAAGAAAATAGGAAAGAAAAAAGGGAAGAACCCAAATCCAGTGGATTTTATTTTTATTCCATATCTTCTCATAAATATCCCATGCATGAACTCGTGTGTTATAGCAATAATTGCAAGAATGATTATCCAATATGTGAAATAAAAAGGAGGAAGAAAATCTAATTTAAATGCTTGGGGTAAATAAGGAACCAACGGAGTTATAGGAGGTATTTTTATTGCTTTAACAATTGAAGGATAAGCAATGTAAATATAAACTATTTTACCTAATAAATAAATCATAGCTCCCATAAGGAGATATCCTATTCCTAAAATAATGTAACTTAACTTATCAAGAGTCTTTTTGTGCTTTTTACCTACTTCATCTATTATTTTCATTCCCCAACTTGTTTTATACAATAAAAGAAGTCCTTCTTTTTTCAGATTTTTTCTTTTTCTGTAAAGAAAAATAGATATTGAAATAACAAATAATGCAAGCAATGTCAAATCAATAACAGTAAAATAATTCATTTTCTCCTCCAGGTTTAAAGTAAAATTAGGTTTAAAAGTGTAATGGTGTCTTTACTTGCTCTTCTTTATAGGCCTAAATGCGCCTTTTCCACATTTTCTGCACTTAACTTTTCCTTTAAGAATTTTTTGAATATCTGCTCTTATTTTTGTTTTACAGTTCTTACATACAAAAACATTCTTGAATAATCTGTTTTGCGCTTCTGGTATTTTTGCCATTCTTTATTTAGAAAAAGTCCGTTTTTAAAGGTTTTCTTGTTACTTGTTAATTTTTAGAATTCTTTTTTTGAGCCAATAATTATATCCAATAAATTTTGATAATGTTTTTTCATTTTAGATAAAGACATTCTTTTTTCTGAGTTATAAGATATTCTTACACCATAATATCCATGAGGAGTTAAATCCCCCTGAAATGTAAAGCTATTTTTTGTTTCGGATTTTATATATTCTTTTAATTTATCACATTTTTCATTTTTTAGATAATAAGCTTCTAATTCTAATGGGTGTTCAAATGACATATAAAAATAAAAAACAACCTATTTATAAAAATTTATATAATATATCGAGAATTTATATTTAAAAAATATTTTACAGCTTTCTTTTTATTAGTCTTTCACCTTCAACATCCCAATATTCACAGTTCCCATTTTCTTCAAGTTCTTCAAATACTGCAGAATCCGGGCATGGGACTTCAATTGTTTCAAAATTCTCTAAATCCATTAAGCTTGCTTTTCCATCTGCTTTAGATAAAACCTGTGCCTTTCTTTTTTCAACATTTGGAACTTCAAGTCTTTCGTGTCCTGGAACTACAAATACTTTTTTTGAACCACTAATTATTCCAATAGCTTCAATTCTACATTTAGCATGTCCGTGTTTTCCTGTCTTTGAAACATCAATACTCTTTATTGTGCAAGGAGTCCCATCAACAAGAATATTAGTACCTACTTTTGCTTCAGTTGCATCAATAATTTTTAATACCATAAGTTAATCAAAAAAAATACATTTATAAACGTTTTTACTTAACAGTTTTCATGCCATTTCAAAAAAATGATTTCCTTGAAGTTGAATTTATTGGGAGAATAAAGGATGGAGAAGTGTTCGATTCTAATGTTGCAGAGGAATTAAATAAGTTAAATCCAAATCAACAGGCAAAACCTTTTATTTTTCCATTGGGTCAAGATATGTTTCTTAAAGGAATTGAAAACTTTTTAATTGGAAAAGAAGTAGGAAGTTATGAACTTGAACTCTCTCCAAAAGATGCATTTGGATTTAGAGATCCTTCTATGGTTCAGATGATTCCAATGAAGATTTTTATTGAGCATAAAATAAATCCAATTCCAGGAACAATCTTAAATTTTGACAACAAACTTGGGAAGGTTTTAACAGTTTCAGGAGGAAGAGTGATGATTGATTTTAATGGCCCCCTTGCAGGAAAAGATGTAATTTATTCTGTTAAAGTTTTAAGAAAAGTTGAAAATATTGATGAAAAAGTTAAATCTTTAGTTGAATTTTTATTCAGAAGAGAGTTTAAGTATAAAATTCATGATAAAAAACTGCTTTTAAATGTAGACAAAGGATTCAAAGCATTTGCAGAATTATTCAAAGATAAATTCAAAGAGATGCTTGATTTAGATTTAGAAGTAATAGAAGTTGAAGAAAAGCCAGTTAAAAAAGAATAAAAATTCACTTCTCTTATTATAATTATATGAGAAATATTAAAAGAAGAACTCCAAAAGAAGTGGTTGAAAACGGAAACTCTTTTATTAAAAAGAAAGGAAATTTTGAAAAAGACTTAGGTTTGGAGAAGATTGTCGCTTCTCTTCTTGGAATTTCCATTTTGCTTTTTTCTTTATTTAATGTTGTTAATATAAATGGGTTTGTAATTAACAATTCTGTAATTTTGAGTTCAATAAACTTAATCTGGATATTGATGATTGTATCTTTTTTAATCTCGTTTTTTATCCTAAAAAATTTAGATGATATTAAGGCAATTGTTATTCCTACAGGTAGCTTAGAAGAAGATATCAGGAGATCAAAAACTGCAATTGATTTTGTAAATAAAAACAATCTTCCTAAAAGATGCATAATTGCAGGTCTTGGCCCAGATACAAATATTGCACTAGGATATGATAAAAATAAAAATGATCATAAACTAGACTTTCATAAAGATATGTATGACTATCTTATGAAGAATACAGATTGGACAATAGGTGTTGATGTCCGTTCATTAAATTCAATTGAGAATATCCTTGAAACTTTCCCAAAAGGAACTGAAGGAAAATATGCCATTGTTTCTTATCCTTTACATATTAAAAGAATTAAAACTATTGTTAAAGATGCAAAACGTGCAGGGAAAATTTCTAAAAATCTGGAATTTGTTTATATTCCAACAAAACAGGATTTGAGATGGGTGCCATATGAAGTTTTATCTAACTTAAAATATCATTCTGGCGGTAAGAACAAATATTTCAATAAAAAACAACAATAATACTTAAAAAGCAAAATAACCTTTCTTTGAATATGGCAAATTCATATGAAGAAGGTGAATCTTTTGACTCTCTTTCATCAAATATTCAGGATATAGATAGAGAATTAGAAGAACTTCTTAAAAAACAGTCAGCTAAGATAAAAATAATGGGTATTGGCGGAGGAGGCAATAATTCTTTAAGCAGAATGAGAGAAATTGGAATAAAAGGGGGAGAATTAATTGCAATAAACACAGATGCTCAGGATTTACTTTATGCTAATGCAGATCAGAAAATACTAATTGGTAAAGAATTAACTCAGGGGTTGGGCGCAGGGAGTAATCCTCAAGTTGGACAAGAAGCAGCTAAAGAATCTGAAGCAGAAATAAAAAAGAGAATTACTGGCAGCGATATGATTTTCATAACTTGTGGTTTAGGAGGTGGAACAGGAACAGGTGCAGCACCAGTTATAGCAGGAATAGCAAAAAAACAAGGAGCACTTACAATTGCAATAGTAACACTACCTTTTACAATTGAAGGTAAAAAAAGAATTGAAAATGCTATGAACGGATTAGAAAAATTAGAAGCATTAGTTGATACATTAATAGTGATCCCGAATGATAAGCTTCTTGAACTTGCACCAGACTTGCCTCTTCAAACTGCATTCAAGATTGCAGATGAAGTTTTAACAAATGCAGTTAAGGGAGTAACAGAACTGGTTACTAAGACAGGTTTAGTTAATTTGGATTTTGCAGATGTTAAAGCAGTGATGGTTAATGGAGGGGTTTCTTTAATTGGAATGGGTGAAGCAGATAGCCATAATAGGGCTATAGAAGCTGTTGAAAAAGCAATAAATAATCCTCTTTTAGATGTAGATATTTCTAATGCAACAGGAGCATTAGTTAATGTTATCGGAGGCTCAAATATGAGCCTTGATGAATATAAAACTATAATCGGGACAGTTGGGGAAAAATTAAGCCCAGATGCAAAGTTAATTGGAGGAGCTCAGATTGCAGAAGATATGGATAAATCAATACGTGTTCTTTTAATTGTTACAGGAGTTAAATCTTCTCAGATTTTAGGAGGAGGGGAATCTCTTGATGCAATAAAAAGAAAAGAGATTGAAGAAGAGTTAGGAATAGATTTTTTTGAAAATTAAAATGCCAATCAAAATGGATGTAACCAAAATGATTGTAAGCGAAAAACTTAAAGAAGAAGAGAGTTTTTCCTTAGATGAACTTCTTAAAGAAATAGAGACACAGGGTGGTTCGGATCACATTAATGAAGAAGTAACTGTTAAGCAATATTTAGATACTCTTAAAGAGGTAGGTCTGTTATCATACAATCCATTAAATAATAGTTATATTGTTATTAAAACATTAAATAAAGAAAACTGAGAATTAAATAATTTTAAAAACCCCTTACATTTGTTAATAATATGTTAGAAAAAACAAAATCTTTTTTATTGAAGTGTAAGAGAGTATGGCAGGTTTTAAAAAAACCAACTAAAAAAGAATTTCAGCTAACAGCAAAAGTCTCAGCAATAGGCATTGGGATTTTAGGATTGTTTGGTTTTATAATCTCAATTATAATGGGGATAATTAAGTGGGAAATTTAAATAATCTTAATTTGTAATTCCTTTTTATTATTTTCAATAATTATCTTAAATAATACAAGTTTTTATTAATTCAATTTGATAGAGTTTATTTATGAAAAATATCCTAGAGTATCAACAAATTTACAGATTAATTCTTTCTGATGAAGGTTATAATGGGATGTATCTTGGAAAAAAAATCTCTCCAGACAGACTAGGAGTAGATAATTTAATTTTAGTTGAAAAACCACTTCTTTTAAAGGAAAGATTCAAAGAAATTATCCTGGATTTTTCACTTATTAAATTTAAAAAATATAGATTTAATGAAAAAGGTAAATTAATTTTAATTCCTCCTTATGAAAATATTTATAATTTCAAGCCAGGAGAAAAAGAATATCTTGAAGAGTTGCTAAAGAAGATTCCAAAGGAATAAGAAGTTTCATGTAGCCAAACTTTTTTAAAAGCTGATTGCTATGTAAAATTAAGCAAAATATTTAATGTTTTGAAAGGAGGTGTGGATATAATGAACAAATCATTTATGTATTTTTTTGTATTTTTTCTAGCAGTCTCTTTTGTTTTTGCAGCAGCAGATGATGTTGTAACAGGAACAGGAGGTTCTGGAAATCCAGATATACAAGCAGTTGCTTATGGGACTGAAGGTTCAGGCAATCTAGAATCTGGAAACGATAATGCTAATGGTTCTCAAGAAGGTAATTTAGTAGCAACGCAAACCCAAAACAAGGGAGAAGCTTCTCAACTACAAGTTCAAACTAGTTCTGAATTTGGTTCAACAATTCGTTCTCAAGATGGAAAATCAGAAGCAAAGACAGAAATGAAAATGTCTCAAGGTGAAGATGGAAAAACTTATGCACAACTTTCAAATGGAATGAATGCAGAAGTTAAAGTTATGCCAGACACTGCTTCTGAAAAAGCTTTAGAAGTTTTAGGAGCAAAATGTGAAGAAAGAGGTTGTCAAATAGAACTTAAAGAAGTTGGAAAAGGAGAAGAAATCAAAGCAGCTTATGAAGTTAAAGCTCAAAAACAAGTTAAAGTTCTTGGTTTTATTAAAGCTCAAATGAGGACTCAAGCACAAGTAGATGCTGGAACTGGAGAAGTTGTAAAAACAAGAAATGTTTGGTGGGGATTTTTAGCTAAGAAGAACCTAGAGGAATAAACATTTTTTATTTTTATTTTTTCTTAATTTTGTTTATCATTTTAATAATATAAATTCTTATTAATCTATTTCGCAATTATCTTTTATGGATTGGCCTTTAATATATGGAAAGATATATAACATTGAGTTAGGTTGTGCTCCTGTTAAAAAAGGGGTTTACATAGGAAGAGTATACTCAAATAAAAGATATACAAAAAGCGTTTATTCTTTTCTTTTTAAAAATAGATTAGAAAATCCAGAGGTATATACTGGCTCTTATAAGAATATAAAAGAGAATTTAGATGGAGCTATTAATATAAAATTCCCAATTAAGAGAAAACTTAACAATTTGGAGAGAGAAATTGCTAAAGAGATTCTAATTAGATGCAATATTTAGGGCTAACCAAACTTTTATAAACACACAATTTTTTAAATTATCATCTACTTCTTAGATGTTAGGAAGTAGTTGGAACACAACAGGGAAAACAAAATGATTTTCATAATAAAAGTAACAACAAATAAAGAAGAACGTGCCGTCGATATGATTGCAGACAGAGCAAAAAAGAAAAATCTTAATGTATATTCTGTTTTAAGACCTCATGGATTAAGAGGATATATTTTTCTTGAATCAGAAGACAGAGACTCTGCAGAAGAAGCAGTTTTTAATTTACCTTATGTAAAAGGAATAATTGGAAAAACAATTGAATATTCAGAAATACAAGGAATGGTCCAGCCAACAATTGAAAGTGTTTCTATAAAAGAAGGAGATATTGTAGAAATGATTGGTTCAACTCTTAAAGGTGAAAAGGCGAAAGTTTTAAGAATAGACAAGCAGAAAGAAGAAGTTGTTGTTAGCTTGTTTGGAGCAGTTGTTCCATTACCAGTAACAGTCAAAATAGATAATATTAAAGTTATCAGACGTGAGGATTTAGAAAATGATAATTAAGATTTTAGCAGACGGGGGGGCAATGAAGCCTGGTCCTGCTTTAAGCCAGAAATTAGGTCCTGCAGGAATTCCAATAAATCAAGTTATTCAAAAAATAAATGAGGCTACTTCTGACTTCCAAGGATTGAAAGTCCCTGTTGAATTAGACGTTAATGCTAAAACAAAAACATTTGAGGTTAAAATATTCTCACCTCCTGTATCTGGGCTTCTTAAAAAAGAATTAGGTATTGCTAAAGGTTCTGGGGCTCAACTTAAAAATATAGTTGGAAATGCCTCTATTGAGCAAATAATTCTCGTAGCAAAAACAAAAATGCAGAATTTATTATGTAAAGACTTAAAATCTGCTGTTAAAGTTGTTGTAGGTACTTGTGTAAGCTTAGGAATATTAATTGAAAATAAACCGGCTAAAGAAATTGAAAGAGATATTGAAGCTGGGAAGTATGATAAAGAAATTGCTCAGGTGAAAACAGAAACTTCTCCAGAAAAGAAAAAGATGTTAAGTGAATATTTCAAAGAAGTTCAAAAGAAACAAGATTTAATGTTGAAACAAGAACAAGCTGCTAAAGAAGCAGCAGAACAGGCTGCCCCTGCAGCAACAACTGCAACTCCTGCAGCAGCTGCATCCTCTGCAAAAGCAGCTCCAGCAGCAAAAGCTAAAGAGCCTGCAAAGAAAAAATAAATTAGCTAATCAAATACTTTATAAATTGTCATTAGCTATTTTTTCATGAGGGGTTATGGGGTAATCTGGTTAGCCTTCGAGGTTTGGGACTTCGCGATCCCGGTTCAAATCCGGGTAGCCCCACTTAAATAAAAAAACTGAAAGATTAAAATGACAACAAAATCCAAAAAAACAAAATCTGCAGGAAGATTCGGAGCAAGATATGGAAAAAGAGTCAGAGATAGATTAGTCCAAGTAGAGTCAAAACAGAGAAAAAAACAGAAATGTCCTTTTTGTAAAAAGCTAGGAGTTAAAAGATTAGCTAGCGGAATTTGGCATTGTACCAAATGCAATAAAAAATTTGCAGGAGACAGTTATACTGTTTAAAGAATAATATAAAATGGCAACATATAAATGTTTTAAATGCGGAAAGAAAGTTACAGATAAAAATCTTGAAAAAAGATTTCTTTGCCCTTTTTGTGGAAGCAAGATTTTTTTCAAGCCACGAACAAAAGTTAAAGTAATTAAGGCAGAGTAATCCGTAAAGTAAAATAATATTTATTAAAATGAAAGAAAAAAATATTCAGGAAATACAATTTTTAGAACAAGGATTACAAAATTTATTGTTCCAGAAGCAAGCTTTTCAGATGGAATTATCTGAAACAAAAGAAGCTTTATCTGAATTAGAAAAATCTAAGGATGATGTTTTCAAGATAATTGGACAGATTATGCTTAGAACAGATAAATCTAAGGTAAAAGAAGAAATTCTTTCTAAAATAAAGATATTTGAATTAAGGATAAATGAACTTGAAAAACAAGAAGCATCTCTCACTTTAAGAATAGAGAAAATAAGAGACGATGATTTAAAGAAATCTAAGTAAAATTTCTATTTTTTGTTTCAATTTCACCTTTTTTACATTATTTATTTAAAATTTAACTTATTACTATATAAAGATAAAAATATCTAAAAAAAATCCGAAATCTTTATAAATCTCTCAATTATAAATTTATCATGGTGTTTGAAAAAATAAAAAAAGCTTTTTCAATGTCTGGTGGAAGAGATGGAGATGAATATATTGAAATCGATTTAACCAAGGAAGAAAGAGATAATAAAGTAATGGTTAAGCTTTTCACTCTAAAGCAATATGAGGATATCAATGAAGTTCTTAATGCTTTAAGAGAAGGCTATACAATTACCATCGTTGAGATAAAGACTTTGAAACAAAAAGACCCTATTGAACTAAAAAGAGCAATATCTAAGCTTAAGAAGACAACTGATGCTCTTGAGGGTACAATTGCTGGATTTGGAGAGAACTTAGTTATAGCAACACCTTCTTTCGCAAAGATACAGAAGGTTGAGAAACCAAAACCAGAAACAAAGGATAAATACGAAGATTATTGATTTTTCTTTTAATCCAGAATTGAATTGTACTATTCTGAACTAGTTTATTTAGAAATTCTCAATTAATTGAGAGTTTTAGCTAGTTGTTTATTTTCCCTATTATAATATAGGAGATGTAGATTAATGTTTGATTTCTGTATTATTATACATTAGTTATAGAAAATAGTGTCTTTAATGCCACAATGATTGTTGCAGGTACAAAAAGCACTATTAAAGCCCCAAAAATTGTTGAAATTAAATCCCCCATACCTATTCCTATAAGTGAACCGCTTACACTTTCCATTCCAAATCTGCTTACTATAACTAATACTGCTCCAGAAACAAGGAAGGTTTGAGAATCTTTGCCAGATACATTTACCTTTATTCCAACAATTATACCCAATATTAATAATATAGCGTATATTGGTGCACTGTAGGTAGCTATTTTAGTTATAGGTATAAAGAATGCTGTTGCAAAACCTATGATAACTGCTAAAACAACGCCTATAAGAAATAACCATGCAGCTACAACATTTTCATGAGATCTTATTGACATTTTGTTTAACCCTTTTTTACAAGATAAGTTAGTCTTTAAATTATATAAACTTTTTGAAACGCAATTTATCGACGTAAAAATATAATTTATTTTTTATATTTTTGCAAAATATATGTAAAAAAAGATATATCCTAAAAAACAGAAATATTTATAAACCATAGTAACTCTGGAATGATTACAAAATGAAAACGAAAACATTAAACCTTTTGTTTGCAAGCGTTTTTGCATTGGTATTCTTAATAGGATTTGCAAGTGCAACAATAACTCTAACTTCACCAGTTAGTACACTTTCACAAACAAGCGGTTCTTTTGATTTTACTGTTTCAAGTAATGAAAACGAAACTATTGATTTAACAATACCTTCTGTTTCAGACGGCTCAGGACATACTATTATATTTTCATTATCTTCTGATCAAATCACAATAGATACAAGCGTTGAAGATTCAGTTCTTATAACAGTTGATTATGTTGTTGAGAATGGATTCAATTTTGAATTTGGTGAGACTTACACTGCTACATTAAGTGCAGCTGGAAGTGTTTCAAATGATACTTCAAAAACATTTAACTTTGGAACTTCAGACTTTTGTGAATTTTCAAATCAAGGAAATCTAAAAGTAACTGTTAAAGACGTTCAAGTTACAAAGGGATTTGGAGAAGATAATGAATGGTCTGCATTTGATACAGTTGAAGTTGAAGTTGAAGTTAGAAATTCAGGAAGTGAAGACATTGAAAATGTAGTTATAGAATGGGGATTATATAATACTAATTCAAAAGAATGGACAATAGAAGTAGATGAAGAAGATGAATTAGATATAGATGAAGGAGATAAAGAAACATTTACTATTACTTTTACTTTAGATGATTCTATGGATGAAAATTTAGAAGATTTAAGTGAAGGAACTTATGTGTTCTATGTAAGAGCTACAGGTGAAATAGCAGATGGAACTTACGAAGGAGAGAGTACTTGTGCTTCAGATTCAGAAGAAGGGGAATTAATATTAGAAAAGAACTTCGTTGTTCTTGCCAATTTGAAAACTCCTGAGGTTTCTCAATGTGGTTCAGAAGCACATATTTCAGGGGATATCTGGAATATAGGTTCAAAAGATCAGAGTGATATTTATTTAAAAATATCTAACAAAGAATTAGGAATAGATGAAAGAATAGAAGTGGGAGATTTAGATTCTTTTGAAAGCACAGATTTTGACTTTATAATTAAGTTACCAGAAGATGCTCAGGAAAAGAGCTATTATCTTACTTTAACATTATATGATGAAGATGATAATATATATGAAAACGGAGATGATCAGGAATCAAAAGCTACTCTTACATTAAATGTTCAAGGAAATTGTGCTGTTGCTAAAGCTTCAGTTACAGCTGTTTTAGAATCTGGAGGCCAGGCAGGTAGAGATATGGTTGTTAAGGCTGTTATAACAAATACAGGAAAGAAAACAGCATACTACTCATTGAATGCTGCAGGTTATACAGGATGGGCTTCTTCAGTTGCTCTTGATAAAACTGCTTTAACTCTTAATGCAGGACAATCAGCAGAAGTATTATTAACATTCAAAGTTGATAAAGAAGCTCTAGGAACTAATTTATTCACACTTGAGGTTATATCTGAAAATAAAGTAGTTGTTAGCCAACCAGTTCAGGTTGAAATAACAAAAAAGAAATGGTCTTTATTTGGTGGAAATTTATTTTCAGGAGACAACAAATACATCTGGGGAATAGGAGTACTTAACTTAGTACTTATTGTTCTTATAATAGTGATTGCAGTAAGAATAGCAAGAAAATAAACTTGCTTCTTTTTAATTTCTACTCAACTTATTTAAAGCTTTTTCACATAAATATTTTATGAAAAAAAAGAGCGAGAATAAAAGAGCATTTGTTTATTCAATGTTCCTAAGATATTTTATAATTTTAATAAGTTCATTAGGGAATTTATGGGTTTTCTACTTTATATTTACCCCTTTAACTGTTTATTTAACTTATTTTGTTTTAGATTTGATATTTGAAGCATCGCTTTTTGGTACAACTATTTTTTTAGGTTCTTTGGCTTATCCAATAGAAATAATAGATGCCTGTGTAGCAGGTTCAGCATACTTTTTATTACTTATTTTCAATCTTTCAGTACCAAATATAAATTTATTGAAGAGATTAAAAATGGTTGGATTTGCTTTCCTTTCTTTTTTTATTGTGAATTCAATAAGGATAATTTCTTTATCTATGATTTATATTTTAAAACCAGAAATTTTCAATGTAACTCACCTTCTTTCTTGGTATTTAGGAAGTGTAGTTTTAGTGGTAGGAATTTGGTTCATTGAAGTGAAAATATTTAAGATAAAAGATATTCCATTTTATTCAGATATTAAATCAATTATAAGATATCTGAAATGATATTAAATTTTATTCTTTAAGAAGAGTATTCACTTCAGAGAAAACTTCAATCATGAATCTTTCTGTTGCGGGAAGTATTTCGCAATCACTTACCACTAATTTATAGCAAGAAGGTCCAAACTGTTCTACTTTTGTTTCTTCTCCTTCTTCAATCTGAACAAACATGTAATCTCCTTCAGAACTACAACTTGCATTCTCATCCCTCATTATATCTATATTAAATATATTGAGGTTAAGCAAATTTCCTATTGCTAAATTCCAATCTCCATCACAAAACAGGTTTTCTGTTGTGCTATTTAAAACCATAATATTCCTTAATTCAATTTCTCCATCAAAAGGGACATTTTTTTTGAGTTCTTTAGGATTATTTCTCAAATAAAAATTATATACAGTTGGTTTTCCTTTGTAGATCACATTGAAAGCTGTTTGGTAGAAAGTAAGTTCTCCTTCCTGAACAACATTAAATGTTACTCCATTATAATCTGGGCGTGCAGAATATCTCATTATAAAAAATGCTACTAAAATAGCAATGAAAAAAAAACCAATAACTAAGAGAATCTTTAAGAGAAGTTTATTTTCTTTTACTCTTTCATGAATTCGCGTTTCTTTTGTATTTGATTCTTGCTCTTTGATTTTTTTATCATCCATCTTTTTTACCATTTTAATACTCTTTATTTTAGGTTTATATAATTAATTGTACTTAATTTTCTATACCAGTTATTTTAAAAAGGAATTCATCTGTTATCTGAGTTAAATTTTCTCTTGGTCCTTCTATAAAAACACAATTATTTTCTTGATAAATCTTACTCTCGTTTGCTTCTTTTATGATTATAAAATTATTAGTACAATCCTTTATAGGCCAAGTTTCAGGACATCCTTCTTCTTCAATACAAGCTCCTTGGAATCTTAATACAATATTTCCTAAGTTTCTTGATATTTCTACAGCAGCAGCATCACTTTCATAAGAGAAATAAAGAACTTTTCCAGAATAAGCGTTTAAAGAGTTTACACTGGAGTTAATTCTCTCAACCTGTTCTGGGTTATAAGTAAATACAAATTGATACTCTCCTATTGAAGTAATCCAAAATCCATTTTGGTTTACGAATTCATATCCATTATATTTTACTTTTTCTACATTTCCATTATTATCTGATGAGCTGAACATTACATATCCAAATGTACTTCCAAGCATTATAAATATTAATATTCCTCCAATTATTAACTGATTTCGTTTGCTTTTTTTCTCTGCTTCTTTTTTACTTTCTATGTTTCTCATTTTTCAATTTATCTTGTATATTTATTATATTATTAAAAAATTAGGTTATTTAAAGTTTCTCAAAACTTTCATAAGGCTTCCGCCAGGAGATTAAAAAAAAGAAAAAGAGAATAAAAAAATAAAAAATTTGCTTAATTGATTACAACAGCAGTTTCTGTTGAAGTTGTTCCTCTGTATGCTTTACTTGTATCTACAACTTTGTTTGTCAGATAAGTAGTAGCCTTTACAGTGTCTTCAGCTTCATAACCTGCAACTAATAGTGCAAGTCCAGTTGTTATTGTTGAATCTTCATAACCCTTGATTAAGAACTGTCCAGTTCCTATTCCTGTTGCCTCAGTCCAAGCAGCACCACATTTAGTACCACCAACTAATGCAGCAGCAGCAGAGTTAATACAGCTTCCACCAACAACAATTAGGTTCTTTGTAGCAACACTACTTACTTCACTATCCTTTACAAGGACATTTCCTAGAGTAGATTCTCCAGGTGAAACAGCAGCATCACCTCCAACAACCATTACTTTTGCAGTAACTTCTTCACCGTAATATTGGATTTCAAATTGATTGTCATCCTCAGATGTATCCCAGATTACTTTTGAAGCTAGGTCTGAAGCTTGATTAGCTATCCAAACATCTTCAGAATCTTCTACATCAACGCCAGTTAGACTGTGTCCATTAACGTGTAATGTATCATCATCTGTTGCTACAACATAAGCAGTGATTTCTTCACTACTATCTCCAACATCTCCATCTTTGTTTTGTTCTTCAAATACAATTGATGCATTTGTAGTTGTGTTTACAGAAGATACATCAGTTGGCAATGTTACAAGCATTCCAGTGTCTGAAACAGCATATCTATATCCAATATTTGTTCCAGTAAATTTAAGATAAGCGTAGTCAGTAGTTACAGCTGCTAATTCAACTGTTACTTCACCAACTTCTTCACTATCTAATTCATCTTGGAAAGTTATTGTATCACCAGATATCAAATCCTTTAGTGTTACAGTGAAATCATCATCTGCATCATAATCAACAGTTGTAACTTCATAGTACAAAGTCTCGATTTCATTCAAGTCTGTATCCATGCTAGTTACTAAGAACCTATTATCTTCTTGAACTTCAATACCTCCTGTTAAAGGAGCAGTTACATTGTAAGTTGTCGAATTGCCAGCAGTAGCCAATTTCAAAAGATAATTCTCCTCACCTAATAGAGCATCTGATCCATCCCACCACATAAGTGGAAGATCATAGTTTTCCATAGATAAAGTAAGAGTTTCTCCTGCTTCAAGTGCAATTGTCTCATATTCAGTTGGGAAATTTAATCCGTTGAATACAAGCATTATTGAGTCAAATGGTTCTGGCATTGTAAGTGCACTTTCTTCTGTTAAGAAGCTGTCACCATCAGAATACCATTCAAAAGCTAATGCAGTTAATCCAGTAGCAGTATCAGTAAATGTTACTTCTAAACCATCTATAGCTTCATCATTTGCGTCAATTTCTTCACCATCAGCAACTGTAAGTTGACCCATACCAATAGAAAATTCTACTTTACTTACTCCTGACTCTTTTGAAGCAAACATTATATCATTTGCTACAATATATGAGCCATCTTCAAGTTCGAAAACTTTGTCTGTACTAGTTAATGTATCAGTAATTTCACCATCAACATTGAACTTTACAGCATTGTTTTCAATATATTCTATTGACACTGTTTTTCCTGCCATTGTTTTACTCTCTCCTTCAGAAATTACTGTTTTCTGAGCTGAGTCAAGTAATACAAGTTCTCCTACATCAGCAGAAACAACGTAAAACTCTTTATCCATTATAGGTAAATTTGTTTCTTCTAAATCTGCCCATGCGATTTCATTATCAAATTCAATCTCATAAGTCAAGATTTTTTCCCCATTGCTCCATCTGAATCCGTAAGTAGGTTCTTCGTCATTGTAGTCTCTGTCAGCGAATAATTCAAGATTCTTTGATTCAAGAGTTATTGTTTGCTCATAGTCTTCATCAATACCAGTATCTTTGTAAGTACCATCAGCTAAAAACTCCTTTAATTCTCCATTATCTAAACTTGTGTAAAGTGTAGTTAATGATTCACCGAAGTTAAATTTGTTTGAAGTTTTTTCTAGAACAAAAGATTCTCCACCTTCAACTGTTACAGATCCTCCAGTAACGTATTCAGCTAGTGATGTTTGTATGTTTCCAGCCTGAACAAAGTCCAAGTTTGAAACACCAGCACCAGTACCATAAACTACAGCTACATTTGCACTTCCCCCTGACACAAATGGTGCAGGATAGTTAGCAGCAGCAGCAGCGCCCATAGTCATACCAGTCATTAATGCACTAGCAGCAATCGCAGATATTTTTCTAAAATTAATTTTCATGTTTTATTATTTTTATAACCTCCTTTCAGCTATATAATCATGTTGTCTATGACAACCTTTTACCTTCAATTTTGCAGTATAGGGAGACCGCTCAATTGAAATGTCTTAAGGTTCGCCTTGTTTTTCAAGGCTTTTTCCCTATAAGTTCACCCCCAAAGGTGTAATATACCAAAAATCATTTTGCTTTAAAAAGCTTGCCCTCCTAAAGCACAGTTATTTTTTGGTTATTAGAAAATTTAATGGTTTTATTTATAAATATTATGCTGTCACTATTATATTAATACACATTTTTAGGGGTTTAAGGGGCACTCGAAAATCAATCAAAATACAAACATTTATTAATATAGGG
>DAHVOT010000012.1 GCA_027318675.1 archaeon
ATCTATCTCCTGCAAGAATAACTAAATCCACTTCTTCGTCTTTTGCTTTTTTTGCTAGTCTTTCAACAAATTTGGTATCTCCGTGAATATCTCCTACTGCAAGAATTTTTGTTTTTTTGTTTTTATCTTTAGTTTCCATATATAACAAAGTTAGAATTGGTTAATAAGAGTTTTTATTGAGAGTTTGTCTTCTCTTTATATTTTTTAGCAGGAGTATATGTTTCTTCTCCTGTTTCTAGATTATAAGTGAAAGTTCCAATTATTTCTCCAGGATTAGAAGATATTTGTTGTCTTTTTTGCCTACCAATTTCCATTAATTCTTCATGGCTATGTCCCATCATTCTTTCAAATTTCATAGAAATTCTTAACCTATCAGATAATTCTTCACCCATCTTAATAATATTTATTTTTTGTAGTATTTATGTTTTGTTGTAATTACAAAATCATTAAATTTTCATCAAAATTATGTAGTGAATATTTATGAATATATACATTACAAAACATTTAAAAGGATGATATTGTCTGGATATATACTTTAAATAAGACACCTCTATAAGATGGAACAAGAAATCAAAGACAATTTCGATATCTTTTTCAGGAGAAAACCAGCTTTAATGCTTGTTTCTTTGAAGAAGAATACCAGAATGAGGTACGGTAGTATTTTGGCTAAAGAAGTGGATTGCACTTACAGCCATGCAGTAAAAATTCTGCAGACTTTAGAAGAACTTAAGTTAGTGGATTTTGAAAAAAAGGGGCGAATTAAGGTGATAAAACTAACTAAGAAGGGAATTGAAGTTGCAGAGGCTATTGAAAATATTCAAAAGCTTATAAGATAAAATTGCAGTGAGGTGATTACTAACTGCCCCAATTCAGGAAGGAATGAAATCAAATAATTTTATTTGAAATAATAGCAATTTTTATTAACTCTTTTTCTTTTTTTTATTTATGCCTAGCGGTAGTTATAAGGGAATAAAATTTCCTCCTTTGACTAATAAGGAGATAGAAGAGAAATATAAAGAATCTGAAGAAGAAATGCAGGAAGTTTTAGAATGGAAAAAAGAAGAAGAGAAAAGACTCAGTGATAAAAAATCAAAGCCTCAAGCAATAAGTGCTGCAAAGAGAGCCTTAATTAAAGTTGAAAGAAGAATAAATACTGTTAATGGAAATATTCTGTACTGGAAATTAAGAAAAGAAGGAAAAAGTCATTTCTATGCAAATCTCGAGAGAAATGAATATTGGGATAAGCTGAAGAAGGGTGATTCTGGAAATGGTGAAGAAGAAAGTGAAGAAGAGGATGATTAAGAAGTTTTTTAAATAAATTTATTCTATGTTTTTTGTACCAGACTTTTAATTTTGACTCCGTAGCTCAGCCTGGTTAGAGCACTAGACTCTTAATCTAGGTGTCGTGGGTTCAAATCCCATCGGGGTCATTTCTTTTTTAGAAAGGCTTAAATAATATTATTTACGAACTTTTTCTATGAATCTTAAGCCAACTAAAATTCAGTTATTTGAACAAGATTTTGAAGATTATAATCAATTTAGATTTGAAAAAAGTGATCCTGCTACCTTTTTCTCTAGAGTTAACTGCAAGGGATATTTTAAGCATAAATCCCAGGAATATATTAATTCGCATTCATGGAGAAATTTAGATTCAATTTCGTTGAAAGATGAAAGATTAGCATTGGAATACCTCTTTGGAGAAGATAATTTTTCTATGAAAACGCATCTTGTTTATTTCGAGACCCCTGTACATAAATTATTTATTAGCTCTGGTTTAGATAATTTTATTGATAATGTTTATATTGAAGATAAAACCATAGAACTTGCCAGAAATAGACTGAGAGAAAAGGATATTTTTGGGAGTGCTGGGGACTTCTTGATGGGAGCAAACTATAAATTTGACTTTAAAGGGGATTTAAGCGGTCTTGTGGATTTTATTAAAACAGTTTAAAATCGATTTAAAGATGTAATTCTATCTATATTCTCTTCTCTATCACGAGCAATTTATTAATAAGATTTATGTAATTTTATCTGTACTCTCTCCACGTATGATCACACTTAGTACATTTGAAGAATTTTGTTTCTGCTTCATCTCCTGCACGTGTTTGGCTTGTCCAGAAATAAGCTTTATCATTTCCGCATTTTTTGCATTTTTCAACAACTATTGGCAAGGTATTCATTTCTTTCTTAACTACTGCAACTTTGTTTTTTTCTTCTATTTTTTCAGAAGTCTTTATTTTTAATTTCTCTTTTGTAGAATAATCGCATCTTGCACAGCCATAATTTTTTCTTTTTTGGATTAAAACTGCTCCACACTTTGGACAAAATTCCATTGTTTTGTTTTTACTCTCCTTTAACTTTCTTTTTCTCTAAATTTAGTTTCTTTATAAAGTTTCTTATTACTTGCTTTTTCTTTTTAATTTTCAGAGCAAATGCCTCTTTCAGATTCTGGCCTTAAATGTTCATAAAATACCAGTTTAGCCCATCCAACTGAAGGGAATAGATTAAATACTGCTTTTCCAACAAGCTGATCTTCACTTATAGACTGCTCAATAGCTAATTGTCCGTTGTTATTATCTCCTATTGTAGAGAAAACATATTTCCCATTTTCTTGTCTTATGTCTATTACTCTATGAATTATCGGATTTTTTTGATTGCTGTTAAATATTATTACATCTCCAATTTCCAGTTTTTCTGGTTTTGCACGTATAATAAAGATTATGTCTCCTTTGCTGAATCCTTTTTTTAATGTAAATTCTTGAAATTCAGTTTTGTCTATATTAAAGTTCTCATATTTTATTTCATGCCTTTCCCACCAATTATTGAAATTTCCGAATATATTCCCTGAATGATGCATACTACAAGATTCAACTATTGCTAATGGGAGCGTTGTCCCTGTTACAAGATTAAGTAAGGGGAAGAAAATGAATTTTATTACAACAAAAATGAATATTAAAGAGATAAGCCAACCCTTGAAACTATCATCTTTCCAGACTATTTCCCAGAATCTTTTCAAGAATTTTTTAAACTTGTTTTTGTTTTCACCTCTAGCCATTAGATTAAAGATGAATTTAGGTTTTTAAAATGTTAGTTTGTTTTTTGAATATTAATTTCTTTTTAATTCCGAAATATTTAAATAGTATACATTTCTATGTGTATACGTAAGGTATATACAAAACCTCTTTTCAACCCATGCCACAGCTCAAGGTAAAACCTTGAGTGAGTGGCTTTATAATACCTTAAAAGAAAATAAAAAATTCAAAATGTCAAACGATATATTCGATAACACAATTCTGTGCAGTAAATGTGGTAAAAAAATGCAAAAAGCAAAATTTGTAAAAAATGGATTTATTTTAAGGGGAATGTCTTGTCCTAATGACTCTTGTAATGAAAGAATAATTCATCCTGTTGATGAACAAGAGTACAACAAATTTATAAATCTTAAAAACAAGGAATTCAAAGTCAAGATGAGATTGGTTGGAAATAGTTATGCTGTTTCAATACCTAAAGAAATAGTCTCTTTTATGAATGAACAAGAAAAGATTATGAATGAGATGGTAAGACTGTGTTTTGAAGATTTTGGGAGAGTGAGTTTAAGTTTTGGAGAGCATCTTAATGGGGATTCAAGAGTTATCAAAGCCAGAGAGTGTAAAGTTATAAAGAACAATAAACCTGTTTTACACACAAAGCAATTTTATGATTCAGCAAATCCTGAAAATAATAGAAAAATTATAATTAAAGAAGACGAAGATAAATAAAATGTCAAGAAAAACAATTCAACTTAAGGTTGTGGAAGCATTACAAGATGATGCCTACAAAGGTATTGCAAGAATAGATGCAGACTTAATGAAAGAACTAGAATTGAAAAGAGGAGATGTTATCACAATTAAAGGAAATAGAGAGACAGTTGCAATAGTTGATAGGTCTTATCCTGCTGATGTTGGTGAAGGAATTATAAGAATAGATGGTATCCAAAGAAAAAATGCTAAGACTGGTATTGGAGAAGTTGTTTCTATTTCTAAAGCTGAAATAAAAGAAGCGAAGAAAATAATGATTGCTCCTGCACAGAAAGGAATTATGGTCCAGGGAGATCCCCAAGGGTTGAGAAATGGTTTGCTTGGAAGAACTGTTGTTAAAGGAGATATTGTTGTTTTAGGAGGTGTTCAAAGAAGAAAAGATTTGATGGCTGAAGAATTTGGAGATTTAGATGATATTTTTGGAAATTTAAATGAATTGTTTGGAGGAATGGGTTTTGGAAATCTTGGGGGAAGAATTTCTCAGATTAAATTTTTAGTTGTAAATGTTAATCCTAACCAACCAGTAAGAATAACTGAAAACACTGAAGTTACTTTAAATTCAAAAGCAGTTGAAGTAAGTGAAGAGAATATACCCGAAATAAATTATGAAGACATTGGTGGATTGGGAGAGGAGATAAGAAAAATAAGAGAGATGGTTGAAATTCCAATGAAACATCCTGAGATTTTTGAAAGATTAGGCATAGAACCTCCAAAAGGAGTTCTTCTGCATGGTCCTCCTGGAACAGGAAAGACTTTGCTTGCAAAAGCTGTTGCAAATGAATCAGAAGCAAATTTTATTTTGCTTAATGGTCCAGAAATAATGTCTAAATTTTACGGAGAATCAGAAAAGAAAATAAGAGATATATTTGAAGAAGCTGAAAAAACTGCTCCTACAATTATATTTATAGATGAAATAGATGCAATTGCTCCTAAAAGAGAAGATGTTCAGGGAGAAGTTGAGAGGAGGGTTGTTTCACAGATATTAACTATGATGGATGGATTAAAAGGAAGAGGAAAAGTTATAGTCATTGGAGCAACAAATAGGGTTAATGCTCTTGATCCTGCTTTGAGAAGACCTGGAAGATTTGACAGAGAAATTGAAGTTGGAGTTCCAAGTAAAGATGGGAGATTACAAATCTTGAAAATTCATACAAGAGGAATGCCTTTAACAAAAACAGTTAAGTTAGAAGAATTAGCTTCTTTAACTCATGGATTTGTTGGTGCTGATTTAGAATCTTTAGCAAAAGAAGCTGCAATGAATGTTCTTAGAAAATATTTACCTCAGATGAAATTAGATGGAGAGGAACAAATTCCTAAAGAAGTTTTGGAAAAATTAATCATAAATCATGAAGATTTTGTTGATGCTCTTAAAGTTGTAAGGCCAAGTGCAATGAGAGAAGTGTTGGTTGAAACTCCTAATGTTAATTGGGAAGATGTAGGAGGATTAGATGATATTAAGCAGGAATTAAAAGAAGCTGTTGAATGGCCAATGAAATATCCTGGAAGTTTTACAAGGATGGGAATAAGACCTTCAAGAGGAATATTATTATATGGTCCTCCTGGTACAGGAAAGACTTTGCTTGCGAAAGCAGTTGCAAAAGAATCAGAAGCTAATTTTATACAAGTTAAAGGGCCTTCTTTATTGAGCATGTGGGTATGAAAATCTGAAGAGGGAATGAGAAAAATATTTGAGAGGGCAAGACAAGTAGCTCCTTGTGTTATATTCTTTGATGAAATAGATTCTTTAGCAGGTAAAAGAGGAGTTGAAGTTGGAACAAAAGTTACAGAAAGAGTTTTGAATCAGATGCTTGCAGAAATGGACGGATTAGAAGATTTGAAAGATATTTTGGTCATAGGCGCAACAAATAGACCAGATATGCTAGACCCTGCTTTGTTAAGGCCTGGAAGATTCGATAAAATTCTTTTAGTTAATGCTCCTGATTCAAAAGGTAGATTAAATATTCTTAAGATACACACACAAAAAATGCCTTTAGGAGACGGTAAAAAAGCATTTACTGAAAAAGAAAAAGAGAATTTCCTTAAAGAACTTTCTGAAAAAACAGATGGATATACTGGAGCAGATTTAGAATCTTTTACAAGAGAAGCTGCTTTGCTTTCATTAAGAGAATCTATTGAATCTAAATTTGTAACTGAAAAACATTTTGAGGGGGCTTTCAAGAAAGTTAAGCCAAGTATAACTAAATTTACTATCGATGCTTATAGAAAAATAGAAGAAAATTTCCTTAAGTCTGCAAAGAGTGCTGTTCCTGAAGGAAATAGTTATTTGGGATAAATATATTTTGATGTCATAATTATTATAAATGGTTTAATTATGTTAAGCTATGGAAAATTCAGATATATTCCTTAATTTATTTTATGATATCCATAAAAATAGTTTTAAAATAAAAACAGATTTAAAAAAAGATAAAGTTGATGAAATTCTTTTTGAATGTTATAGAGCTACGTTAAATCAATCTCCTGATTACAGGGCTCCAAAAATGCATGATGTATATAATATTTTAATAAAACTAGATTTATCTCAAGATATTTTTTCAATTTCTTCTAATACTGGAAATAAAGTTTTAGCTTACGAATTAATTAAGGAAGCAATAAATAATTGGGAGAGCATATCAGAAGAAATAAGATTAGATAAATCAGATCTTGAAGAGATAATTCTTAGAAATAAGAATTGATTTTTAATTCTCACTTGATGTAACGATCTTTTTTCCGTTTTCTTCTATTAAGATTGTGTCTTCAGCTTGAGAGACTATTCCTTTATTCACTTCAACTAATTGTGCATATTGGTGTAAATTTCCATTTTGTTCTAATTGAGATAAAGAAATTAATGCCTTTGTTCCAAATTTTTTTACTAACCATCTTGAGCAAAAAGGAAGTTGATTATATTCTTCGGTTATATATTCAAGAATTTCTCTTGCATTAGGATTTCTAATATTTTTGTAATCAATTAAAGAATAAATCCCAGAAGGTTTTGCATCTTTTATTTTTCCAGAACCATTTGTTGCAAAAGGTTCAATTGCATATAAACCAGGAGAGATTTCAGTTGTTCTTTTATCATCTATATTTGGAATAGTTAATCCTGCATGAAGATTATATTGTTCTATCTGATGTCCAGAGAGATTTATTATAGGTGAAAACCCAGAAGATTCAATTGTTTCTTGTATGACTTTTCCTATCTTGTTGGTTTGGATTCCTTTTTCTATTGTTTTTTTTGCGTTTTCAAGAGCTTTTTTTGAGGCTTCTATTAATTTTTTGTTTTCTTCTGAGTCTTCTAGGTCTAGTGAAAAAGAAGTATCTGATACAAATCCATTTACATGAACTCCTAAGTCTATCTTGAGTAAGCCATGTGCAAGTGTTTCATCATTATGTGTTGGAGTGTAATGTGCAGCTATTTCATTTATTGAAAGATTTGTGGGGAAAGCAGGTTTTCCTCCTAATTCAATTATTTTATCTTCAATTTTTTCTGCTATCTCCAATAATGGAACTCCTTTTTTTATTTGAGGTTTAATCCATTTTTTTACATCTTGTGAAATTTTCCCTGCAAGAATTATTTCTTTGATTGCCATTTTATGTTTTGTCTTTTATTTTTTTTCTTGTACATTTTTTTATTGATAAAATAAACAATTGCAACTATTCCATACAGAATTAACAGATAAAGCCCAATGGTGTATTTAAGAACATTACCCACAATTCCAGGTTCTTCTGATAATCTGAAAAACCAGAATGCTGTCCAGAGAAAAATAAGTATTCCAGAGGAGATCCAGATTCTTTTTAATGTTTTATGCATATTTTTTATAGGTTGTATTTGTTTAATTAGTTTTCTTTACTATTTTTTTTAAAAATCACTCAATTTTTTTTGTTTCTTTTCTTCTATTATTTCTTTTACATTTATGTTAAACACCTGAAAGATATTTTCAACTGCGGGAAGTATTTGTCTTTCAAGGTAATATTCTACATTATATTCTCCTTCTTCTTGAGGGAGCTTGACTTTTTCTCTTACTAATTTTGATTTTTTATCTGAAGTTTCTGCAATATAATATTCAATTAAATCTCCTTCATTTATTGCTATTGAGAGTTCTTTCATCTTTTTTGCAGCAATTACATGAGGAGATATTGCTTTGTAATCTGAAATGGATTTCTTTAGTTGTGTCCTTATTATTATTTCTTGTTTGGGTATTTTTCTTGATTTTATTTTTTTTATTATTTCTTTAGTGTATGATATTGCTCTTTCTTGATTTCCGTCTTCTAAAACTAACCTTATTACTTTGTTTTGAACTTCTCTTGCTAAATCGCACCAATCTCTCCTTACTGTTTCAAATCCTCTTATTTTTATTTTATCTTGCTCATCTATTAATGCGTATTTTTTCTTTGCTCCAAAATCTCCTGTTCTTTTTGTAACCCATAAACCTCTTTTGAAAAATCCCTCTAAATCTAGTTCCATTATTCCTGGAAGTTCATTGTTTATCTTTTTAAGTAAGTCAAGAGCTTGTTTTTTTGTTTTGTCTCCTAATGTTACAGCTATACTATCTGTGTCGCTGTATACTGGTTTAAACCCTTCATTTTCAAATATTTTTATTGCTTTTTGTATATTCTCTCTTGCAAAATAAGCTGTTGAAGAAGCAGCTTCAACAGAATAATATCTTGCTCCAAAAAAGCCCTGATATCCATAAGCAGCATTTGCAATTAATTTGAAAGCATTGCTTCTGACTTTTAGAATAGGATTTGGATTTTTGTTGTAGTCTTCTTTGTACTTTCTTCTTTTCATTATTATTTCTTTTAATAATTCGGGTATAAATCCGAGTTCTTTGGAGAAATAAACTTTTTCATTTTGAAATTCTCCAGCATAAGAATTCTTTTTGTCTTCTGTCTGAGTTGATTTTGAAAGATTATATGTAACAATAACACTGCCATACATACTTGAGAAATCAAAAAACGCAATGTTTTCATATAATCCGGGAGTGGGTTGGAAAACAAATGCTCCCTGATATTTTTCTCTGTTTCTTCTTTCATTTATCTCGGGATTATATGGTTTTTTCTCTGGTATTTCATTGAACTTTTCTAGGTTGTGTATAACATAATCTTCAAAATTTCCTGCCATTGTGCTTCTGGATACATTGAATATTGGTTCTTTTGTTATTTTTGTTATTTCTTCTAAGTCTGCCCAAATTTTTTCAAGAATTTTGTAAGTTAATTCAGAATCTTTAAGATTATATTCATAAAATTTATCCCAATCAACTTTGCTTTTTCTGGATTCTTCTAAAGGACTTAATTCTATTTTCCTTTCCCCAAGTAATTCATTGGATACTTCATCTAAAGAAAGAGTTTCTGATTGGAGATATTGTGAATAAGCATTTTTTATAAAACGCAGTAAGTCTATATGGACTATTCCTTTTATTTTTCCTGTTAAAAGTATTCCTCTTGAAAAGATAGGTTGAGAATTGTCCACCCCCAAATTTAATTTTAATTTTAGTTTTTCTGCTCTTGCTTTTAGATATGGCAAATCAAATCCATCTGAAAAATATCCTACTAATATATCTGGAGAATATTTCTTTACTTCATTTACAAATCCTTCAAGCATTTCTTTTTCATCTTTGAATCTTTCAACAAAATCTTTTTTTGAGGATTCTTTGAATGTTAAGACTTTCTTGAAATTTTTTCCATATAATGAAATCATAAGAATCTCTCCTTTTCCTAATTCTAATTCTTTAGCTTCTATATCATATGCAAGAACTTTTGGAGAAAAATTTATTTTGTTTTTGTCTTCTGGTATTTTTTTTATTGATTTCAATTCTATACAAAAATCTACTTCAAGAGCAGAATCTATACCTCCAAATTTATCTGAGTTATGAAGCATCTCCCCTTCAATTTCATACCATTCTAAAGGGCTTAACTTTCTCTCAATAATATAATGGGTTATAAATCCTAAGTCATATCCTCTTCTTTTTTCAATTTCCTTGAAATCAAGCTTATCTGCTAAATCGTGTAAATCTTTGTAATTTGTAGCAAATATTTTTAGTGCTTCAACTGTTTTCCCTAGGAATTTTTTATCATGTATTTCAATTTTTTCTACTTTTGTTTTCCTTCCGTTCTCTTCTAGACTAATTTTATCTATCTCCTCTATTAAATTGCTTAATTCTTTTTTGTTTATTTTATCTTTTAGTATAGCCCATAAATAAACAGGACAAGTATCTATAATACAAATTTTCTTGCCTTTATCATCTCTGCCAAAGATTTGAATATAATTTCTTCCTTCATAATCGAATGTTTGATAATCCAAGGGTATGAATGTGGTTTTCATAAAGAGATTAAGTAAAAGAATTATTTAAAGGTTGGGATGATTGCTAATTTTATAACTCTTTTTCATATTCTGAATATATTTTTTTATCGAAAAATTCTTTTATAGCTTCTCTTACATACCACGGTTTTAATTGAACATATGGGAATCTTTTTTCATTAGAAAGTTCTTCCAATTTACTATTTAATGTTCCTTTTTTATGAGATTCGAAAAATATTTTTATCTCTTCTGGTAAAAAAATTGGTACATAATTAACATTGCTTATAGGAACAATCCATGTTGAAGGAGTATAGTTTCTAATATAATTTTCTAGATCTATTGCCAATCTATTAAACCCTTTTGCTATTCTTGATTCCATATCTTTCTTATTTTATTTAATATTTATAAATCTTGCTAATTGTTACTACTTGCAAGATACAATATATAGAAAGATTTATAAAGTAAAAGTGATTCTATAAAACATGGAAAAAGATGATGAATATGATTTAGAAAAAGACAATCTTGCTTATGGACATGCTCAAGCAGACTATCTTTTTAGAAAGTATGGTCCTAGTGGTAAGCCTAAGACTCAAAAAATCAAGAAATCTAAAGAAGAAAAAGAAGTTGAAAAGAAAAACAAACTTGAGAAAATGGCATTGTTTGTTAGTAGAGCAGATGCATTACATCTTGATCCAAATAAACTCTTTGACAGCTTTGAAGGAAGACAAGAAAAAATTAATCTAATTAGAAATTATAAAGGGGTTTTTGATGCAACTTCTTATCATAGCCCAAGACTTGAGAGATTATTTCAAAGTTATTATAATTCTTTTAAGAAGAAGATAGCAAAGTAATTCTTAGATAGATATTTATATTTCTTGCAACTTGGATTTTAGATATTTTGGAGTACAAAATGGGATTAAATATAAGAGAAATAATACCTAGGAGAGAACTTGAAGAATCTGAACTTAAAGATAAAATTGTATGTGTTGATGCATTTAATGCTCTTTATCAGTTTTTGTCAAGTATAAGACAACCTGATGGAACTCCCTTGATGGATAGTAGAAAAAGGATAACGAGTCATCTTTCAGGTATATTTTATAGAAATATTAATCTTATGGATGAAGGGATTAAATTAGTTTATGTTTTTGATGGGAAAGCCCCAGATTTAAAATATAAGACTCATAAAGAAAGAGAAAGTTCAAGAGATCTTGCCAAAGAAAAATACGAAGTAGCAAAAGATGAATCTGATGTTGAGGGTATGAAAAGATATAGCTCGCAATTGTTGAGGTTGAACAGTGAAATGATTGAAGAAAGTAAAGAATTATTAGAATCAATGGGTATACCCGTAATTCAAGCTCCTTCAGAGGGCGAAGCTCAAGCAGCATATATGGCTAGAACAAATACAAAAGTTTATGCATCTGTAAGTCAAGATTATGATAGTTTGCTTTTTGGAGCCCCAATATTAATAAGAAATTTAACTGTCTCGAGAAAAAGAAAAACTTATAGCGGATATGTTGAAATTAAACAAGAAGTTATTGAATTGGATAAAGTTCTTAATGTTCTTGAGATAAATTTGGAACAATTAATTTGTTTGGGAATTCTTGTAGGAACAGATTATAATCCTAAAGGTATACCTGGTATAGGACAGAAGAAAGCTTTGGATATAGTAAGGAAATATAAAGTTCCTTATGAAATTTTCAAGAGTGTTGAAGAGCAAATTATGGGATTACCTGAAGAAGATAGATTTGATTGGCAGGAGATATTTTCTCTTTTCTACAAACCACGTGTTGAAAATGTTAATTTTGAATTTAAAGGATTTGATGAAGATAAAATAAAAGAAATTTTAGTTGAAAGACACGATTTTTCTGAAGAAAGAGTTCAAAAACAAATAGATAAAATGAAAGAATTGAAAACCAAAAATCAACAGAAGAGTTTGGGTAAGTGGTTTTAATTTTAAGATTTTTATTTTTGGATTTATTATTCTTTTTACTTTCTGAGATAGATTCCGCTTTTGACTTTTCTTCTTGATTCTTTATAGAATAAATATAACCCTATGCATAATACAACAATTCCTATCCCCAAAACTATCGCTTTTTCATAAACAAATCTGCTAGCTACCATTAATATTAACCCGCTTAAAGTTAGAATTACCCTCATCTTAACTTTCCAGAATATAAATATTAAACCTCCTAAGATTATAAAAGGAAGTATGCTATAGAATATATTTTCTGCTGCACTGCTATTAATTCCTATTTTGTATACTAAACTACTTATATCGAATCCTGTTCTGCTTATACCATAAACCGCTAAAAGTGAAACACAAAAAGCAATTACACTTGCAGAATTTCTATCTTTTAAACTTCTTGACAGAAATAACTGTATTAGTGCAAAAAATATTATAAACAATAACCCAAGGATCATCACCTCAGGATTTAGCATATAAAAGATGTCTAAAGCCATCTTTTCTATAAGAATTGTCTGTTTATAAATTTATTTTTGAGGTTTTTTATTTTAGGAAGGTTTAAAATGTTTTTCTTGTTTTTTTGTAGATGGTAATTCATCGTTCATTTAATATTCTTGGGAATGTAGCAATTGTTAATTTTTCTGATAATACTAAATTATTAGATAAGAAGAAATTCGCAAAAGAAATAATGAGTAACAATAAGATGATAAAAACTGTTTTGGAAAAATCTGGCCGATTTTCTGGAAGATTAAGAAAAATGGAAACAAAGTATATCGCAGGAGATAAAAATAAAGAAGTTTTATACAAAGAGAATAATTGTTCTTTTAGGTTCAATGTAGATACAACTTATTTTTCCCCCAGATTAAGCAATGAAAGAAAAGAAATTGCTTTGGAAATAAAAGAGAATTCCACTGTTTTGGTGATGTTTGCAGGTGTTGCACCTTTTTCAATAGTTATCGCAAAAAATTCTAAACCTAAGGAAATTTACTCAAATGAGCTAAATAGAGAAGCGAATGAATATGCTTTGTTGAATGCAGAATTAAATGGAGTTAGAAATAAAATAAATTTTGTTAATGGGGATATAAAAAAAGTAGCAGTTAAATTAAAAGAACAAGGAAAGAAATTCGATTTTATTGTTATGCCACGTCCCAATCTCAAAGAAAGTTTTCTTGAACCTGCATTTATTTTGAGTAAAAAAGGAACAAAGGTATTTTATTATGATTTTTGCAAAGTTGATGAGACAGAAAATATTGTTGAAAAAATAAAAAAAGAAGCTTTATCTGCAAAAAAGAAGATTAAAATTTTAAATGTAAAGGCTGCTGGTGAAACTGCGCCATATAAAATTAGGGTAAGAGTTGACTTTGAAATTTTAAATTAATTAATCGCTTCAAGAGTTTTACCAAGTTCCTCTAGTTCTTTATTGGAATCTTGATCTGCTTCTGAAGGCTCTTTACCAAAGTTCTTTATTACTTCTTCTAGCTGGTTTATGTTGGTTATTTTGTTTTCATTTAGTTTTTCTGCTGGAACTCCAAAATAATATTTTATTATTTCTTTTGATCTTCCTGCTAAATATCCATTTGAAAAAACCCTGTGTGCTTCACAAAATTCATTTAGATATTCTCTATTTACTTCCATATATTTTTACAATACTATTTACTTAAAAATATTGCTATTTTTGTTATTTAGAGCTTTTTTTCTGCTCTTAGTGCTGTTGGAGCTTCTCCTCCATGCCAAGTAAATCTTGGGCGTATTCTCATAGGATAAATTCTTTCAGAATTATCATCTAATATTATTGCAGAACCGTTTAAAGAAGGTAATTCGTCCATATATTGTCTTATGCTTTCAAGAAGATAGCTTTGCATTATCCTGTTTAAAGCTTCTAAGTCTGTAGCTGAAGTTACCCTGTGAGAGATTACAATATCAGATTGTGTCATAACATCCTTATGAATTTGTCCTGGCTGTTGTGTTGCAAGAACTAAGGAAATTCCAGGTTGTCTACCTTCTCTTAATAATTGTGTTAATGCATCTGTTGCAATTGTTTTTCCTTCAAGTGGAAGAAATTCGTGAGCTTCATCAATAAACATCCATATAAGGGGAGTTTCTTTTTTTTCAGAATAATAGGACATATCTAATCCTTTAGAAACAGCTTCTATTTCTTCTTTTTTTCTTGCACTCATCCTTTGATTGAACAATTTTCTTGAGATTAAACTTATAACCAATGCTCTTACATTAAAACTTCCTACTGAATTGTATATACTTAAATCTAAAACTGTTGTTGTCCCAGCAGTTACAAGATGAGTTATTTTTGTAGGAGAAATTCCTTTTTTTGAAAAAATTCCCCAAGTATTTGCTGCTTCAAATAATGCAGAAGCTGCATTTTTTATTTCTCTTTCTGTTTTTTCATCTTTTTCAATTTCTTTTATAATATCTTCTATATCGAAACTCTTTTTTTGGTTTAATTTTGCAATTGTTCTTTCAATAAGAACTGCAACTGGATTTATTATATCTAACCCAAATGTTAATATCCAGTCTTCTGCAGTCATCTCTACAACATCTAAAGCGAACTTTTCATCTGCAGGTATTCCTTTTTTTGTATATTCATCATAGAATCCATATGGAACAAAAATTTTAACTTTAAGATTTTTTGGTTTTAATCCCCATTCATGTAGAAGTTCTTTATCTTTTTCATTTGGATATTTCATTGTCCAATAAATTCCCATTGTATCGAACATGAGAGAAGCAATATTTTGTGAAACCTCTTTTGGTAAATTGGATAATTCTTCTGCAAGAACTCCGAGAGTATAACTTTTACCACTTCCTCTTTTCCCTGCAACTAAAACAACGTGGCTTCTTATTACATCCATAAATATTTTATTGCTGAGAGAAGTGTATTGCCCCATTTGAACAAATCCTTTTCCAATATATGCTAAACCTCTATTTTCAAAATTTTTTTTATCTGAAGAATTTCTTCCAGTTATAATATCATATGGCATTTATCTATTAATTAACTTTAATTTTTAATTGTTTGTTTTTATTGGAACTTGAGATGGATTTGAAAACCACAATATTTTTAAATGGTTTATTCATACTCTAGTGATGGAAAATAATCCTCGTGAACATGTTGTGCATGTAAATAGGGAAAGAAAAAAGAGTTTTAGAGATAAACCTTGGATGATTTCAACTATTGTTTTAGCTATCTTAGTTGTATTATTAATCTTTGCAAATGTGTTTAATGTTACTGGTAAATCTGTTTCAGCAGAAAAAGCAGGAGAGAATCTTCTTAACTTTGCAATTTCTCAGGGACTTGATGCTGAAGTTTCAAGTGTTGAAAATAATGGGACTTTTTATTTAGTTACTCTTAGCTTGGAAGGAGAAGAATCTCCTTTTTATGTAACTAAAGATGGAAAATATCTTGTTCCTGCATTATATCCTTTAGAAACTGAAGAAGAAAACACTAACACTAATACTAACACAAATACTCAAACTCAAGAAATTCCAAAATCTTCTAAACCAACAGTTGATTTGTTTGTTATGAGTCACTGTCCATATGGTACTCAAGCAGAGAAAGGTATTATACCTGCAATTGAGGCTTTGGGAGATACAGTTGATTTTAATTTAAGATTTGTATATTATGCAATGCATCCTTCATATGGAGAAGTTGAAGAACAAACAAGACAATATTGTATACAAAAAGAACAGGAAACTAAGTTGCTTCCATACTTGAAATGTTTCTTAGGAAAAACAGGAACTGCTGCTGATTCTGAAGCATGTTTAACAGAAGTTAAGATAGATAAGACTAAGCTTAATGCATGTGTTACAAAGACAGATAAAGAATTTGCAATCTCAGAGAATAAAGATGATCAAAGCAAGTGGTTGAGTGGAAGATATCCTCTTTTCAATACTGATAAAGAGCTTAATGAGCTTTATGGAATAGGCGGAAGCCCAACTCTAGTAATTAATGGAGTTACAGTTAATAGTGCAAGAGATCCAGCTTCATATTTAGATACTATTTGTCAATCATTCAGTGATGGAAATGTCCCTGAAGCTTGTGCAACAAAGTTATCTGCAACTGCATATAGTGCAGGATTCGGATATAATGCAGGTACTTCCACATCTGCTCAGTGTTAAATTTACTTTAATTTTTTTAGAATATTTTTTCTTATTTAATATTTCTTGCTTAATTTATAATTAAAAAACAAAACCTGCATAACCTACTACGAAGATTGTATCTCCTGTGATATCTCCTGAATTTTTGTATTCTACTAGTTTGGGTCTCCATCCTGTCATTTGGCACATTTTGAAGAGAATTAATAGAGGATAGAGCCCACAGGCATCAATATTTGGAAGTTCATATTCCTTAAGATTGGCTATTGTCTCAATGGTTATTCTATCTTTTTTTATTGCTTCGCTATACTCTAAAGCATGGCTTAAATCTGTTGAAAATATAAAGACTGCGTCTTCTTCAAGGAATTGTTTTGCTAAATCTTCTGCCATTTTCATATTTATTTGCCCTACTGCTATTGGAAGTATTTCTTCTACTCCTAATTTTTGTAGAAATGGTATTTGATTTTCAATCGAGTGTTCGTGGGGTATTTTATTAAATGAATTTTTTGGTATGTTTACTTTTCCAAGAGGAGTTTCAAATTTTTCCAACACACTAATTCCATTAAAGGTTTGATAGTGCGAAGGACCAAAAATTATTGCTCTCTTTATTTTTTTGTTTTTTAAGAAGGCAAATGTTTTTCCTGCTATTTCTCCTGAATAAGAATATCCTGCATGAGGAACTATAATTCCATGCACTTCTTTGACATTTAGTATACTTTCTTTAGATAAAAACTGATTAAGCATATTTTCAAGTTTATCTTTCTCAGAAGGAAACCACTCTTTCATAAACTATTTAATCAATAAAGGATTATAAATTTTATGCATGAATGTATATTATATAAGAAGCTTAAAGATGATGAAGTACAATGTATTGCTTGTAATCATAAATGTATTATTGATGAAAATATGAAAGGAATATGCGGTGTTCGGAAGAATGTTAATGGAAAATTAAATCTTCTGGTTTATGGGTTTATTGCTTCTGAAAATATAGATCCTATTGAAAAAAAGCCGTTATACCATTTTTTACCAAATACAAATACATATTCTATTGGGACTGTTGGTTGTAATTTTAAATGTTATTTTTGTCAGAATTATAGAACTTCTCAAGTGAGAGAGAGTATAGGCAAGGAAGTTAGTCCCAAAGAAATTGTTGACAGAGCATTAAAATCAGGGTGTAAAAGCATTTCTTATACTTATAATGAGCCTACTATTTTTGCAGAATTTGTTAAGGAGGTGGCAGTCATTGCAAGAAAAAAAGGGATTAAAAATATTTTAGTCACAAATGGATATATGAGTAAAGAGTGCCTTGATTTTCTTGGAAATTATATTGATGCTATGAATATTGACTTAAAATCTTCAAATGAAAAATTTTACAATAAAATATGTGGTGCAAAGCTAAGTCCTGTTCTTCATACAATAAAAGATGCATATGATAGAGGAATTCATATAGAAATTACAACATTGATTATACCTGGAGAAAATAATTCTGTTCAAGAATTTGAACATATTGCACAATTTATTGCACATATTGACAGAAATATTCCTTGGCATATTTCTAGATTTTTTCCTATGTATAAAATGAGAGATAAAGAAATTACTTCTTTAGATAGTTTAAAGAAGGCAGAATCAATAGGTAAAAAGTATCTTAAAAACGTTTATATTGGTAATGTTTGGTAAATGGCACTTAAATTAACTGAAATTGCAAGAAAGACTCTTGAAGAGTATTTTAAAGGAAAAACATTTATCTTAGACGAGCATTCAAGAAGTATTTATGATAAAAGACAAGCTTGTTTTGTAACTTTAACCATTGATGGAAAATTAAGGGGTTGTATTGGTTCTCTTGTTCCACAGAGGGAGTTATGGAAAGATGTTCAAGAGAATTCAATAAATGCAGCTATTCATGATTTTAGGTTTTCAAAGTTAACAGAAAAAGAGTTGAATAAAGTTAAAATTGAAATATCTGTTCTTTCTCTTCCTAAACAGATTGAATCTATTAATGAAAAAGATTTACTTATGAGAATTAATCCTGGAAAAGGATATATTCTTAAGAAAGGAGCTTTTTCTTCAACTTTTTTGCCTCAAGTTTGGGAACAGATACCAGATAAATTAGAATTTTTAGAAAATTTATCTGTTAAAGCAGGATTAAATAGAAATGCTTGGAAGACTGCAGAACTTTTTTCTTATAGTGTGAATATGGAGAAGGAAAATTAATTTTTAAGGTACTCTAATTCTTCTTCATCTAATTTTAATTCTTTAGGTATTTCCGAATTTGAATTAATTATCTGTTTTATTATAGGAAATTCTCTTATTGCTCTTTTTTGACCTATATGCGCATATTCTGCATATTTTGCTGCAATTGATTTTAGTTTCATTGTTTTTTGATTGTTCATCCATATTTTCAATATTCTTGTTGGCTTTTTGTAAGTTGTAAATCCTGTTTTAGGATTTTTTTTGGATGAAGCAATTCCATAACTTAAGAATATATTCTCATAAACTAAAAATCTCCAGTATTGCTGTTTGTAAATCCTTCCTCTAAAAATATCTGTTTTACTTAAAAGATCATATGCTCTTGCAAGCTCTCTCCCTTTATATTCTGAAGGGATATTTTCTTCTACCCATAATATTATTTCATCAATCGGTGTTTTAACTGAATCAAATATCTTTAATGTGTCATCTGTTGCCTTTTCTTTGAAGATCATCTTCAATGCATTGAATATATCTACTTCCTTGTTTCTTTCATCAAAATCAATACTTGAAAGATCTTTCAATTTTGAAATTGTTTGAAGGTCGTTTATAGAAGCTCTTAAGTCTCCTTTTGCTTTAACTGCTATTCTTGTAAGAACTGAATCTTCAATAAAACACTTTTCTTTCCTTAAAATATCTGCTAGAACTTCTTTTATAATTCTATAATCTATATTTTTTAATTGGACTAATTCAGCTTTTTTTCTTAATTGATTTAAACTTTTATCCCAAATATCATTTGCAGTGATTATAACCGGATAATGAGTGTATTCTATTAGTTCAACAAATTCACTTAAACCTCCTCTATCTACAGTTGAAATTCCATCTACTTCATCAACTAATATTATCTTTCCTTGTTTTATGAGTGATTTTTGTTCCATAGCAGGTTTTAATACTTCTTCAATTCTTTTTTTATCTATTAAATCAGAAGCATTT
>DAHVOT010000013.1 GCA_027318675.1 archaeon
AAAATTATTAAAAAAAATCATTTATGCTGTCTTTATCTTAAATTTTTAAAATGTTTTTTACCAAATTTGGTCCTCTTAAAAGAAGCTAATGCTCCTTCAATTGCATCACTTCCAACATATCCTGCAATAAAACTTACAAGATAATTAAAACCTAATAATGCTCCGATTAAAGCACCTGAAAAAAAAGATAATTTCATTGTTCTAACAATATATCCTAATTTTATCTTATCATGTCTTGCTCTTGCTTTAAATATTCCAATAAAACTCCTTGTCAAACCTCCAAGACACCCAAATGCTGCTGCTATTAATTTCTCTTCCATCTTTTATTAATAAATATAGAATCAAGTAACAAGTAAAAATTAACCTGAATCGTTTTCATTTTACACCTCAATAAATTATAGAATATACTATTACAAAATAAACCTTTTAAACGCTTCTATATCATCTACGCCACGACCGAACAAGGGGCTAGTCTGTGATCCGAGTGAGAATCTGTTTATCTCCTTTGGGTTTATTAATTTAGCATGATTTACCATCGCTGTTGTGTGTGATGGCTATGATTTATAAATATTGTCGAGATGCAGTAAATAGATAATTAGGCATTTAATAAGCGTGCAAAATTCCATTAACGTGAGTATCTTCTATTAATTCATTCTTTCTTAATTTACATACCCAATATATCTCTGTCCCCTTTCTAACCTTAACAACTCCCCCAACATGTCCAAAACAATAAACATTTGTAACTGTTGCGTTTTTATAGTTATGAGCAATCTCTTTAGCCCCTTCACAGTTTATTCCTTCTTTAGCCTCAAATATGTATGTTGTGGGAACGCGACTGTATTCTCTAGTAAAACCACTTTGATTAAGATATTCTAGAAAATCATTTTTATCTCCTATAAAGTCTATCCTATATTCATTTTTTTCAGGATATCTAATTTCATATGAAGAAAATCCATAGCTTAATAAGAAGGAATCTACTTCTTCTTTTGTTATATCTTGGACAAAATCTATAATTATTTCTCCCTTAACATAATCTCCAAATCCTTCTTCAAGATAGCATGGAAGAGAATTGGTAATAACTATTTTGGTTATCAGCAGATTTATGAGGAGTAAAAAAATTAATATTATCAAAAGAAGAATATATTGTCTTTTATTCATAAATCTATCAAGATTAAAATATATTTAAGAATTTCTATAAAGTCTCTTTTTAAGCCCAATAATACTCAGGAAGAGATTTACCTTCTTTTTGAAGTCCTTTCCATTTATTTACTGCGTCTATACAGCTCTGAATTGAATTAAGTTCTTCATGTTCTATATTATTACAAAGAGAAGTATCTAGTTTCGCTTTGGCAAAAGTAAGGTAACAATAATCTTTTTCCCAATATATTTCAATACTTTTACAGTAATTGAGATTCCCTCTTAAAACTTCTATATCTAAATTAACATGAAATTTGCAGGTAGATACATCTCCAAAATGACTTTCTTTAGGGAGATTTTCACATATAGTCTCGTCATTTTTATCTCTAGCTATACTAAAATAGCAATTATATTTAATATTCTCTGGGAGTTTTTCACAAAAAGTTTCATTCTTTTTGTTTATAGCATATCTAGAATAACAGCTATCTGAAGAAACCGTCTTCTCACAAATTAGAGGATTATTTTCATCAATAGCTTGATTAGTTAAACAAGTTTGCAGACCTTCTCCTTTCTGATCTTCTGATAAACCACTAAGAGGAAAAGTAGAGTATCTTTCTTCACAAGATAAATTTTCAGTTGATGGTAATTTAAATGGAGAAGTATAAGGAAAAACTAGTGAAATTAGAGGAATTGTGATTAGTCCTACAATAAAGAGAATAGCTGCTACTTTCCAGGCTTGTTTAGAAGATATTTTGTAAATTTTCATAATTAGATAAAACCATAAAAAAACTTGAATACACATAATTAATATTGCAAATAAAAGAGCAGTATAAGAAATACCTTTAATCAATGAGATAAAAAATATTTGAAAGATTGAACCTAAAACAAACATGATAGCGATAAAAAGAAAAGCATAGTCTGCTGTATTTCTTTTAAATTTCAAAAACTTAGAGGTTTGCCATAAAACAAAAAAGGAAATAATTGCATTTACTATCTGGGATAAAAAGTAATTAACTTCCATCAATTTTTATAGAATACAAACTTTTTAACTATTATTGTCCTGACGCCCATTAAAATCACAAGATAATACCACGCCCCGACCGGGAATCGAACCCGGGACTCCTGCGCGACAGGCAAGTGTTTTAGCCATTAAACTACCGAGGCATTTCAGTAGAACTTACAAGAAATCATACATCTTTTAATTTTTAAAGCTTACTAATACTAAATTAATTATCAGATTTCTTAGCCTGTTTAGCTGCTTTAGCTGCTTTAGCTGCCAATGCTGCTGCTCTCTGAGCTTCTGCCATCTTCTTTCTAGCTTCTTTCTGCTCAGGTTTCATAGGCTTTTTTCCTGTTCTACTTCTCTTAGTCATGCCTCTTTGTTTATGTTGATGCAATCTTCTACTATTTCCCATCAAAATTTTATTTATTTTGACTATATATAACTTTTGATTAAATTTTCAAAGCTTCTGCACGCCTTCTAAGATAATCCATTCTTTCATTACTATCTCTTATTTCCATAAGCCCTTCTGAAGGTATTGGCTTTCCTAGATTCATATAAATTTTCTTTCCCTGTTTATTCCAAGCTTCTCTAAGAGATAATACTCTTCTTAATTTCTCTGTTTGTTTTGATTTTGCAAGAAGATTATACAAACCTTCGTGATTTGGACCTGAAAACCAAATAGGAACAACATAAGAAGAATGTGAAATAAAAGGAGAAAGATTTTTTTTCCAAGGATATTCTTTAAGTCTTGGACCAGACATTGTTCCTGCAGGACATATCGCTAAATTTCCCCCATTATCAAGATAAGTAATAGACTCCTTTAAAACACCTAAATTAGAGCTTGAAGTTGTTGAATGAACAAATTGCAAAACTTCTTCAATTCCTTTTATAAATCTCAATTGATTCATTGCAATGAGTTTTATGTTTTTACCTTTTTTCTCCAAAGCACTTCCTAAATTTCCTAAAAGTGCAGCACTATCTAATAGACCGTAAGGATGATTTGTAATATAAAGTGTTGAATCATCAAGAAGAATATTCTCTTGCCCAATAACATTAACATTTACTCCCATCTCTTTAACTGCTTCAAGACAAGCATTAGCCCATCCATTATTCTTAGCATTCTCCTCTGCTCTTAAGATCATATTATAAGTTTTACTCACTTTAAGAAAATCATCTGTAAGGGGATTTAATCTAGCAGCACCAATAATCTTTTCCAGAGACTCTCTTGGATTCTCAGAATTATCAAAATTTTCAAAAAGAACTTTTATTTTTGGAAATTCGCTTTTAAAATAAGAAATCTCTTTATTCAAGTTGTATAAATCCTTAAAAGATTTAATTATCATCTTAATTTACCTTGAATGTATAAAAATAAACAGTAAAACGAATATATATTCATTTATCTTCTAGCAAGTCTTATTATAATTACCAAGATCAATAGAATTAAAATGCCAATTATGAGTATTAATGCTATTAATGGAGTTTTATTTTCATCTAAAGCTTTTTCTTGTTTATCTGATAAAGAAGAATCATCTGAATCATCATAAACAATGACTGTCTTTCCTGAAGGAACATAATTACTATCGTCTAAAGGTTTAGAATCTTTACAAACAGTACAATTCTTTGGGCATGTTCCACAATCCTGAGGACAGGTTGAACAAGTTTCTCCATTATTACATGTTCCATCTCCACATGTAGGAAGACAAGCTATTGTGAATGTAACAGAATCAGTACCTGTATTGCCTGAAGCATCTCTACATACAACTTCCCATGTATTCTTTCCTGTAATAGAAGTTATTCCTGTTATTATATTTATTCCATTCTTCAATGAAACAACATTAACTTGTGGAGCACCATTTAATTTGTAAGTACATGATTGTAGATTATCATCATAAACACTGAAAGTTAAACTTGTTCTATGAGAAGTATAAGTTGTAGCTAGAGGATCAGTTATATCTACAACTGGTTTAATATTATCTGGACATACTCCACAATCTTGAGAACATGTTGAACAAGTCTCTCCATTTACAGCACTACATGTTCCATCTCCACAACTAGGTCCATTAATTGTAACTAATTTACATGTAGATGAACAGTAAGTACATGAACTTCCATATAATGGATTACAAGGTTTTCCATTATCTGTTCCATAATCACATTGTTCAGTTCCTTCTTTTATATTATTACCACAAACAATAGGATTAACCTTAGGAAGTATTGTTAATTGTAAATCAGAATATTCTACACTTTGAGTTATAGCTGTTCTAGCTGTAAATCTTAAAGTATAAGTTCCAGGTGTAAGAATTCCTGTATTAAGAGTGTATGTTTTTGTATATAACCAAGTGTAAGTATCTATTTTATCTCCACTCACAGCTTCTTGAAATATTAATGTTGAACCAACTAATTCAAGTCTTTCATTTTGTAATGCTTCTCCATGCCCATATGCAACCATTACAACATTGAATACATCTCCTTGTGTAACTGTCTTTGAAGTTGATGAAGCAGAATCTTCATAAACTAAAAATGTATTTATAACTTCAGAACCTGAATTAACTAAAGGCATAAGAGTTACAAATAAAAAAGACAACACAATTAAAGAAAGTATCCCTTTAAAAATATTATAATTAAATTTCATCTTCTTTTTCCTCCAAATTTCCATCCTGCCTTAGCATTAAAATTAACTCTGTCCATTTTTGAATTAACTTTTCCTCTATGTTGTGCTTCAGCACCTAAATAAAATCCAGATTTCTTGAAAGGATGAACATCAACCCCAACTTTTTGAGTTGGAATCCAAGAACTTGAGTTTGTTCCATCTTCCAATTTAATAGAATAGGGTTTCTTTTCTCCAACAACATTTCCATTTTGAGTAATCCAATCATATCCTGTTTCATTAACATCACTTGTAGAAGTTTTTTCATTAACAACTCCAGCTCCTAAATTAAGTCTAACTCTTCCATCCTTGCTTCCAACAGATAAAAGCCCTCCAAATTCTGTAGGATATGCTCTTTCAGCATATTCATTTCTCACTCCTTCTGTTACAGTAAATAATTGAAGTGCTTGATTCAATAAAGTTTCATGATAAATATGTGTTGAAGAAGAGTTAACATCGCTTCCAAATCCAATTGTAGCATAAGGCCCCAACCAAACTGCTCCTTTTCCTAATTGAAGTGCTGCAGAAGCTCCAAAAAAAGGACTCTCAATTGGATTAACAGTTTTATTTCCTTCAAGTAAAAGTCTAAGTTCTAAACCTTCTCCTTTAGCTTTTTCAGTTTTCTTGCTTGTTGTATCAGCATAATAATTATGATTTGTGTTTGTAGTGTTATTTATGTTTGTAACATTGTATATTGTAGAAGGTTGCGATTCTTTTACTTCTTCCTTGGGTTTTTCTGCAATAACTTCAGGCTGCTTTGGTTTTTCTGAAAGACCCATAGAAGGAGACCAAAAAAATGAAGAAAGATAATTTGTTTTACTTCCTAATGCATTTGGATTACATGGACTCATATGTTTATCTCCTTTAATATTAAGAACAACTGGAACTTCTCCATTTCCCAATTTATTGAAATTTTGTTTAGAGTAGTATAATTTATATCCTGTAGTGTCAGAATCAACTACAACATAACTATTCTTATCCCCAGTTAAATAAATAGAAGGATTTGCAGAACTTTTTATTGCTCTTTGAAGGTCTTGATTAAAACCAAAATGATAAACAAAGTGGGTTTGTGTTTCTGTTACATAAGTTGGAGCATTAACTCCTTTTTGTATTTTTGAATAATCCTGAGCATTTGCTGATAATGGAAGTAAACCTAAAGCTATACCTAATCCAGCACCTGCAATCTTGCTAACAAGTTCTTTTTTTGCCATTTTATAGTAATAAATCATTAAATCGCAGGTTTATAAATATTTCTATTTTGATGTAACTGAGCAATGATTACTTTTATTCTATTTTTAAAATACCTTAAAAATAACTCCTATGATTCAGCAACATCTTTATAAAATAAATTTCATATACTTAAAGATGAACTCCAAATTATTGAACTCTATATTGATTATTATAATAATTATCCTTATGATATCAGTATATTGGTTTATACCCATAAATAGCACAGAATTTAATCTCTCATCAAATTCTAACAATAATTTTAGCTTAAATAGTTATGAGAACACACCACTACAATTTTATGAAAATATGAGATTTCCAGATAAAACAATCTCTTATAAAATTGAAAATTGTCCCTTGCAAAGAGAAAACGATATGGAATGGGCATTTGAAATAATGGAAGAAAAAACAGTACTAGAATTTTATCCTGTTTCAAGAAACGAACAAATAACTATTACGTGCGATGATGCAATAAGATACGAGGGAAAACTATTTATTGCAGGAGAAGGCGGTCCAACTAATATAACAATAGCAGGGAATTTAAATGTCATAGAAGCAGGGAAAATACTCCTTATGAAAGACTCAGAATGTGAAAAACCAAACATTGCAACTCATGAACTACTTCATGTATTGGGATTTGATCATTCAGAAAATCCAAAGAATATAATGTATGAAATAAGTAAATGCGACCAAACAATAAGTCAAGATATAATAGAATTTATAAACGAAATATATTCTATACCCAGCAATCCAGATTTACTTTTTGAAGACGCTTATGCAAAAATGCATGGAAGATATCTCGATTTAAACTTCAGTATAAGAAATAATGGATTAACCAAGTCCGAAGATGTAATAGTAAAGATATTAGCTGATGGAAAAGAAGTAAAACAAATAGAGATACCTCCAATAGAAATAGGATATGGAAGAAAAGTTTCTATTGTTAATATCTGGATAAATCAAATTGAAGTAAAAAACATAGAATTTGTAATAGAAAGTGATTTTGAAGAACTAGAAAAAAACAACAACAAAGTTACGTTTGAAATAAAAAAATAAAAGAAACAGTAAAAAGATTATCAATCATCAAGGCCCAAATCATCGATGACTTGATCTAGATCCTCTTCTTCGAAGAAATCTGATTCTTCACTCATTTTTGACCTCATTTTATGCTTTTTTATGTATCCAGAGGTTTTTAAATTCTTCTATTTTACGAAGATATAGATAAAGAATATAGTTCCATACAAAAATTTACCGTCGAGAATTTTCAAAAAAATTGGCTAATTTCCACATCTACATTTAAAATAGATAATCTTTTTAAAGACTTAATCTTATGATTTATTGTCACAGTGTGACATATACTTTCCCTCCATAGCTCAGTGGTTAGAGCGTCTGGCTGTAGCTTATAGCTAATGTGGACATTCCATAAAAATAGTGGATTAGAATGAAACATGATAAGCCATTCCTGAAGGAATCTGTGAATGAAAGCAGACCCCGGAAGATCCCAAGTTCGACTCTTGGTGGAGGGATTTTTCTTCGAGAAAATTACTTCTATATAAAAAATTATATAATATTTTTAAACACTAAAAACTTAAGTAATTCATGAAAAAGTGGATGAGCCTTTCAATAATAAGTCTCCTATTAATAATAATTGCCATAGGTATTTTGCTTCCAAAAGGGATGGTTGGAAAAATACAAGGAAGATTAATAGAAGAAAAATATCCAGATGAAACACCTACAAGCTATGAAATAATCCAGGAAAACTCAATAAATCAAAATTTATCTCAGTATATTTTTCTAAATTATACTTGTGAAGATTATAATAACCAGATAAGATGCAATGGAGAAGTTAAATATACTGGACCTGAAGAATATATTACCCCAGATATGTATGTAAGACTTTATTGTTATAATGAGAATAAATTCGAAGGAACAAACAAAACAGAAGACTGCACATTGGATAATGATTACCTTTATCTAGGGAAAATGAATTCAAATAAAAACAAAGTAGAATATCAGTTAAAATGTTTTTATGGTGAAGATAAAACATTTAAAGTTAAAATAGGGGTAAGCGACGGTGTTGTAGTCTATCCATATAGATGTTAAAAAAGATTATCCTGAAAGAATCCAGGAATCAAATAAAGGCCCTATTTCTTCCCTTCCTGATTTAAGTAAAATAACTGGGTAAATTTCAATCTTAACAATTTCTCCTTCTAATTTACCTGTTAAATCAAAAGAATAGCTTTTAATTTGAAGGTTCTGTGGAAGTTCAGATATCCTCTCTTTATAGTCATTAGTTTCGTTGTAAAACACAATATAAAGATAATTAAAACGATTTGAGATGACAGATTTAGTTATAATCTCCTCAGAAACTTGCGTATATACATTCATTAAATCTTCTACATCTAAAGCAGAAAAATTCTGCCCATTTCCACAATCTGCTATTGCTTTAAGCGTAGTGTGATTAACGTCTTCGCCAAATCCAATTGAATATATTGTTAAATTTCTAAGAGTATTATTTGCATCAAACGCTGATCTATTAGCATCAACCATAGGATCAGTTCCAGGTTGTTCAGGACATCCAACAGTTGCTTCTCCATCACTCATGACAATTATTTTTTTAGTTCTATCATTTGAAGATTGAGATTGCAATCTTCTGGAAGCATTATTTATCCCACAACAAATACAAGTTCCACCTGCAGCTTGCCAAGAATTAATTGTATTATTAAGTTGAATTATATTAGTAGATAAATCTCTACTTGCAGAAGAAAGAACTCCATTGCTATATGCAACTAATCCTATTCTACTCCCTTCAACTTCTGAAATAATATTCAAAAGCTGCCTGTTAGCTTCTTTAGTGGGAGTTAATCTATCCAACCAGACCCCTCTGCAAGTTACACCAGTACATACATTTCCTCTGCTTACATTTGCTTGTGTGCAATTGTTTCTAGCAGAAGCGGGAGAACCCCCTGGGCCTTGCCAAACTCCTTGTAAACTAGTACAGCAACTTCTATTAACATTTTTACAAGTAACCATACTTCCAGACAAATCAACAACAGAAATAACATCAGAAGGAACACGAATAGTAATTTCATTTACTTTCAATTCACTCTCAACTGAAACTTCTCCTCCTGATCTTCTTAAAGAAAGACTAACTGCCCCACCCTCTATCTTAAGTGAGCTAATCTCCACATTCTCTGCAAAAAACTCCTTTTTTATATTTAATATTTCTGATTGACTAACTAAAACATTCCTTAAAACGACCCAAAGTATTGCAATAACAACCAAAGTTAATAAAACAATTAACAAAGTTGCAACAATCGTTGACATTCCCTTAGAATTAATTTCTTTCACCTTAATTTACCTGTTCTAAAAAGATTTTCTTTCTTTTATAATTTACTGTCCTTCTAAATCCTTTGGTGTTCTTGGTTCAAGCATAAAGAAAGCTTGGTTTGACTGAGCTTCTTTAACTTTACCTTCTTTTTCATATACTGCAGTTACAGGAGGCAAAGCAAACTTTCCTAAAACACCTATCTTAGAATAAATTATATAAGAGAATACTCTTCTTTCCCCAGGCTGCATTCTTTCAAAGTTCCATTCAATCCTCTTAGTCTTTTCATCTATTCTTGAAGGTTGTTCTCCTCCAAATCTTTCATGTATCTTTGTCAAATAAGGCAATCTATCTATTACACTTATTCTTTCAAGGAAATTCTTAGCTTCAACAAGGATCATTACTTTAAGGGCAAACTCTCCGCCTTTAGCATTAACAAAAGTAACTTTCTTTTTAAGAACAATATTTCTATTAGATGTTTTTTTAACAAGTATAACAACTAAAACAATCAAAAGGACTATTGCAAAAGGAAGAATCCAGTTTGTTCTTACATTTATTTTCAAAACTTCTCCAGGTTCTAATTCATTATACCAAGTATAATATACCACTAAGCCTTCTCTGTCAACAGTATTTGGTTCTGGGCTAAAATGAGTAAATAATCTTGAAAGGACATTCTTCTTGACAACAGTTTCTGTTGCTGTAAGAACATTACCTTCATTTGTTTTTTCAATTAGATTAGTATTTATTATAAACCCGTATGTCTTTTTATTTGTAGTAAGTATATCTTTCTCAGAAAACTTTAAAGTCCCATCAACAACACCTTCTAAGCCTTTAGCATTAATCTCAGCTTCAAAAGTATAATAACCAGCCATTAATTTTTTGAATTCTTCTTTATCCAATGTTATTGTAAAATCATTTCTCTGATTAGGTCCTAAAGTAAATTCTTTTGTAAACTCAAAAAAAGGAGAACTAAATATGACTCTAACTTCTCCAAAATCAAACTTAACCTTATTGTGTACATAAACATTCAAAGATTTAGATTCAGGATCAAAATCCTCTGCACCAATTTCAAATGCATCTTCAAAGTTAATAATTTCTATAGTCAAAGTATCTGCAACTTCCTCTCCATTATTATTTCTTATATAATAATCAAAAGTATAATACCCTGGTTTTGTATTTTCATAAGGATAAATCTGAAGCGTTACATCCTGTGCTTTTTTTCCTTCAAGATATACTTCTTTAGGAGAAAGTTCTTGACCAAAAAAGCTGTAAAAGAAAACCTTTTCAGAAGATCCAGAATTAGTTATCTTTAAATCAAATGTAGCAGGCTCGTTTAATCCAGAGATGCAAACTTCATTTGAACCTATTTTTTCAACTTCAATATCTAATGCAAGAGTAAAAGGAACAACTAATAAGGAGAATAAAGCCATTAAAGATAATACCACAATCTTTTTCATAAAATGATTAAAGGAATTTGATATTTAAGGATTTCGGTTGGTAAAAATTAAAGAATTTTTATTAAAATTTAGATTAAAAAATAAAATAAAAAATAGAAAGTTTATCTTTTTCCTTCTAAATCTAAGAAAGCTTTTGCCTGCGATAAAAATTCATTACAATCTCCAACTAATTTTCCTTCATACTCTTTAACTCTTGAATATATGACCCACTTCTCATATATTCCTCTCATAAATTTCTGAGAAGAAGTATGTTCAAATTTACCGTCGTAATCTTTAACTAATGTACCTTTAATTGAAACCTCCACGCTTCCTTTATTCATTTTCAATTTCTTTCCATCCTGAACAATTTCAACACTAGTAAGATTAATTACCTCAAAACCAACATCGACTTTAAATTGAAAATAATCTGTAACTTTCCTTAACCCTTCCCACTCCACTTTTATATTCTTTGCATCACCAGTTATTTTCTCAGCATATTTTTTTTCAATCACATCCAAACTTGATTCATCAGTAAGCCATTGATAGCAAAACTTATAGAACTCTTTAAAATCCATAAGTCCATCATACTTAATTTTGCTTGAAAATATCTTGTCTTTTTCAGCCATCTTTCTTTATATAATAATAAAATCTTTATTTAAATATTCTTCGATAGATTATTACTCTTTATTCTTTTTAGAAACCCATCTAACCTTACGCCTCTTCATCAACATATTTTTTCTACATTTTGAAGAACATAAATAATTAATTGAACCGTCTTTTAAGATTAAAGTAAGTCCTTTATGTATATCATACTGTTTTCCACAATAAACGCATTTTGGCATTTTAACTATAACTTCCCTTAGTAATATTAGATTTAATTCTTCTAGCCTCAATTTCAGTTTCTCTGAGCATTAAAGTATCCCCTATTCTTATTGGCCCCTTAACATTTCTTCTCATACTTCTTCCTTTATCCCTTCCTGCCTGAACTAAACATTTAACTTGAGTAATTTCTCCTCTAAAGCCAGTTCTCCCAAGAATTTCTTCAACAACAGCAGGAACAGCTTCTTCTGTAACAATCTTATCACTACCTTTAGATCCTTGCTGTTTTACGTCCTGTTTTTTCTGTTCTTTCATTTTAGATTATAGAATCATTTTAATCCAGCAATATCTTTTTGACTATCACCGGCTTCTATGACTGCAACTGAAGAAGTTGGAACTTTTATTCCAACAGCAATGCCTAATTTCTGTCTGCTATCCACTTCTTTGCATAAAATATTTTTCTCCTTGCATAACATAGGCAAGTGTTGAACAATTTCTTTTGGCTGAACATCGCCTGCATATACAACAAGCTTAGCAGTTCCTCTTTCGATTGCTTTTGTAACTTCATTAGTGCCTTTTTCTATTTTTCCGGTCTTTCTTGCTTTTTCAATGATTTGGTAAATGTCCATTTTATTTTCCTTAAGTTTATTTTCCATCGCTAAAAAACACAAAAGAGAATCGATTATCCTCCCTTATGTTCATTGGATTAATTATTAAAAAAGAGTTCATTTAAAAATGTTTGGATATCTATTTTTCTTGTAATTTTAACTAATATTTTGCTTTTCTTCATCTCTATTTTCTTTTTTATTTTCCTTATCTTCTTTTAATTTATTATTCTCTTTTGAATCTTCTTTTTTTTCTTTAGCTTCTTTCTCTTTTTCCTGGATTTTCTTTTTATCTTGAATGCGTTTAATTGTTCTCCAAACAATTAATGCTATTAAAAGTATTAATATAATCAATATCGAATTAACTAAGAAGAACACTAACCTACCGAAGAAAGTGCTCTGTCCACCCATTATAACTTCAAAATGCGCACTTGAAGGTGCTACACCATTAGGATATATTAATTCCAGTCCAACAATATACTGTCCAAGTGGCAATACTCCTGTATCAAAATTTCTTTTGAAATTAACCTGACTATCCACTAATACAGTTTCGCTTCTTGTAAGATAGACTTTCCCTTCATAATCTTTTATAACGTAATTAAGAGTAACATCCATTCTTTCTTTGTCTCCAATAGGAATTAAAGTAACAGAAGTTCTCAATTTATCTCCCTGTGGAACAAGATAGTCCTTATTCAAAACAATTATGTTTGAGTCGAATAATAATAATTTTTCTTGTACATTTAAATAGACACTTACATTTTTACCATCCATAAATAGAGTTCCATTATATCTTCCAGTATTATTTGGAGCTGAAAATCTTACTCTTAATTCATGAATCTCTCCTGCAGACAAATATAGATTAAAAGAATCTACCCATCTATTCCTATTTTCATCCCAAAAATTAACTATTAAATCAGGATCAAAATCCTCACTGTAAACTGAAAAATTAGTTGAGGAATCTTTATCTAAATTAGTTATACCCACTGTCTCTTCTAAATTGGTATTAAGCAACATTGCTCGTCTTATTTCAGTAGGATCTATTCTTATATAAGGTTGTCCAGGAATATGCGGCTCTATAGTACCACCACCTCCGCCTCCTCCGCCTCCTTCCTCTTCTTCATCTTGACAAGTAGCTGAACAACCGTCTCCATTCTCATAATTCCCGTCATCGCATTCCTCATAAGGTTCTTCTAAAATTCCATTACCACAAGAAGAAAGAATCTGTGGTTCTTCAAAACCTGAAAAAAATCCTTCAAGATACATATCTGGATTAATAACAATTCCATTTCCTCCTCCAGAATTCAAAGAAATAACGTCTGCATTAATAATCTGAATTGTCAAGACAGCAAAAAATACAGATAAAATCAATGCAAAGACACTCTTTTTCATAGACATACAAGTCAAACAATGTTAATAAAAGTTATGAAAAATAAAAAATAAAATTAATCAGGCTGATTTAAGCATTCAATCCAAACTATATTTATTGTTCTATTTCCAACAACTAATGGGACCTGTTGACAGGTTGAAACACTATTTGCTATTTGAATTACAGTTTGTTGATATCCTGTCTGTACCCCTTGTTGATAAATTAAATTATCTCTTTCAACCTTTTTATCTGAATATTTATCAATCGCTATATAGGCGACTGCAGCAATAAGAAGAAAAGCTAAAATAGCAATAACCCAAACATTTCTCTCTTTCATTTTTCCTCCTTTCAAAACCATTTTGAATTATATAAAATATATTCGATTATACTTAATAAATTTATTCTTTATTTCTCAACAGGAGTTTTTACAAAAACAAGATCTTCTAAAGTTCCTCTATGAGAATTGGTAAATAACAATTCGAGAGTATCTTTAGATTCTTTAACTATAGCAGAAACATCCAATCCTAAGGGCATAGAATATTTTAGGCCATCTTTACCTTTAACTTGAATCAATTCACCTGTAGAAAGATAATCCTTAACTGTTTCGTTAAATGTATGAATAACTTTAGACTCTCCTGTTTCTGGATTTAAAATAAAAATACTCATTTGATTAGCTAAAGTATTATAATATACTGTTCTCCAAACAGGAGAAGTAGCATAAATAGGAGTCCCAATTGAATCAACTCCAAGTATAGAAGGATTCCATTCAGTCTCGGCAACAAAACGCACATTATTATCTTCACCAACACCATAGATTCTCCTTTTCAACAAATCTGAAACATAAAATTTTACACCAGATTTCTCTTTACCTGCTGGAGAATTTTCAACTATCTTTAACTTTTCTATATAAGGTGCCTTTCTCCATAATCCAGAGGATTCTGGGAAAAAATTATCCAAATCAAAAGAAGAAGGAAGTTCAAATTCAGTGTTTATTAACTCACCATCAGAAGAGATAGATAAAATTCTTTTTGGAGAAACAATTTTATTGCTATCAAGGTAATCTATCTCCTCAACTGCTGCAACATAAATTTTATTATCTTCCCCTTGAATCATATCTGTTATCCTATTTAATCTTTCATCTTGCTTAAAAATATTTACTACTCCAAGTTCGCTTGTTCTAAATATCTTATCTGAACTATTTGAAGAAGTTAAGATATTCCTATCATTTAAAACCAATGCATCCAATAAAACTCCTTGAGCAATACGAGAGGAATCTGCTCTCGGGAAATATCCATAAGAATCAAAATCAGAAGTATATTCTTTTAAATCAAATTCACAAAGCGTTGTTAAAACTACCTCAGAAAGTGTGTTACTCGACTTGCTTAAATCTGTTGAAAACTGAAGAACCTTTGGGTTTTGAAGAGGTTGAATTCCTCCTTCTGCCCAAAGATCTTGAAAAGTAGCTCCATTAGTTAATATTCCATTTAAATCGTCAGCAATTCCATTAGAACTTTTTAAAGAATATAATTTATCTATTTCAGATAATCCAGAAGGGGAGGTTAAACCTCCTGCTAAATTTTTACGTGAAAGAATTTTATATTCTGTTTCAATTGGATCTTCCTGTATTGGAGGTTCATAATTTTCTTTTTTACAATAAGGAAGTAAAGTTATAAGTCCTGCAAGTGCTCCTATTCTTAAAAAATTCTTAAATTTTCCCATATCCAATAAATGAACAAGAACTATTTAAATTTAATTAACTGCTTTAATTAGCAAAATATTCATAATCCTACCTCTTTATCAAATAAAATAAGTAAAAATAAGCAAATATAGATAGATTAAAGAATAATCGTCAAAAAAATAGACTTTATTTTTAATGAATTTAATAAATAAATTGATTAAATTTAGTAATTTACTTAGCAAAAATTAATCCTTTCTAAATTTAACCACAATCAAGCGCTCCATACATTTTACAACATAAATTAATAGAATCCCATTCGCATTCAGAAGCATAAGCAGGATCATGAAGACATTCATATTCGTACATCAATTCCTTACAAGTTGCTGCACTAAAACACTGGCTTGAAACCCAGTAGCATCCTGCATTAGTACAACTTGTAGAATCTCCATATGTAAAACAATCGTCTATGCTACAACCAGGAGAATACGAATGCCACTTGCAACTTGCTCCAATACAAGAAGAGTAATCACCAGCATATTCTGTACATAGAGTACATCTTAAAGTAGGTTTAAGAGAATCAGAAGAACCAGAGCAACCAGAAGCAGTCCAATTGAATACCCATTCATAGGAATAAAAAGAAGCAGAAATTGCCTCTGGAAAGAAAAATTGGCAAGTAGTAAGATTATAACTAGGACCACTGTAACCTGTAGAACAATCCTGAGTCCAAACTCCATTTGCATCAGTATATTTTGTAACTTTACCTTCCCATACTGCAATACGATAAGGCATACTGCTACAAGCTGTTAAGCTAACATCGGAAGGCTTATTTGTTCTGAATGTAGACCATTCTGTTGAAGTTGCTGTAGGTATAAAATAATCATTTGCTGAACCAGTATTATTAACTTGGTAGCAATTAGACCAAGCATTAACTTGCATATATGTGCTTTTATTTGCCCTAAAACCTGTACTTACAGTATTAAGGGCAAAAACTAAACCTCCAACTAAAATTATCAAAACCACTACAAAAAAGATTAATTTTTTTGTTATATTCTTTTTTTTCATTTTATTATTTAACATTCTAATTTTCTAATTTATTTAAATTATATTGGACAAGTTAAATGACACCTACCATTATAAGTATCCCATTGACAATCAAATATTTCACAATCTCCAGAATTATAATAATTATTGCATATTCCATCATAAAGATCATAACAACATTGACTATCTTCTTCCCAACCACACTGCCCAATTTCATAATTACAATCGGATTCCTCAGAAAATCCTAAACAACCTTCTGAAGAAACATCGCAACTAGAACCATCCCAAAAACACCCTGCATCTTCACAAGAACTAGAAGTTGAATAATCAGAGCACTCAAACCTGCTACAAGTATAACCATAGGGATGCCATTTACATCCTGCCCCTAAACAGACAGTATCATAAGTATAATCAATATTACACAATCTGCATCTTACACTAGGACTTGTCAAATTTTCAGAACCAATACAGCTAGTATTTTTCCAATCATAAATATGCTCGTAAGTATAATAAGTTATATCATAAGCAATAGCTTCTGGAAATCTATCTTGACAATAAGTCAAATTATTTATACTCTCTCCTGAAGAACAATCTTCATCTGTTTTCCATTCTCCTGTTACAGAATCGGTATACTGATTTATCTTCCCAGGATAATAAACAATACGTGAAGGATAACTTGAACAAAGTCCTGCACTAATTCCACTAGGAATATTTGTATAAAAAGAATTAAGTTCACTATAAGTTGCAGAAGGAACAAAATAACTTGCTCCTGTATAAGTTGAAGCATTAACTTCTATACACATCCCAGACGCATTTACTTCTGAAAAAGTAGATGCATTAATCATAAACCCCTCTGCAGGATTCCCATAAGCAAAAACAAAAAATATTCCAGCTAAAACTATAAAAATCAAAAAAGAAAAAAATAGAATTTTCTTAATCCATTGATCTTCTTCCATTTTTAAAATAACCTCTTAAGTAAAAAGTAAAGTGATTTAGAAATTTTTTCTTTATTATCCTGAAGAGAATATCTTTCAATCTCCAATGAAGAAGGAACATAATCCACATTAAATTCCTTTATCTCTTCAGTTAAACTTTCTGATGAATTTTCATCTGTTGAATTAATTTTCTCTCCAGACAATTCAGAAATTTGCGCTTTCAACAACTCTATTTCATTTCTTAACTCTTCAATTTCACTATCTTGTTTTTCATCCTTCTTATCTAATTCTTTAATTGCTTCTATAACCGGGGCAATTAAATTCCCATATTGAACATATTTATATCCATTATCATCTGTACTTACAACTTCTGGGAAAACCTTTTCAACATCCTGAGCAATTAAACCAGCATTAAATCCCCCTCCTTCTTTCCAGTTGAAGTTAACTCCTTCAAGCTGGGTAACTCTATCTAAACTATCTGGTATTGCAGTTATATTCTCCTTGAATCTTTCATCAGAACTATACATAAAAGAAGCTGCAGTTACATTTGCTGAAGCTCTTATTGCACCAGTAACGTCTAGCTTATATGCTGGAGTTACAGTACCTATACCTACATTACCACTTGTGTTTATAACCATAAGCATATTTCCTGAAGTAGCTGCTGTTCCAAGATTGGTATCTTTAGCAAATATAATTGAATCAGATGCTCCATTATTATTATAATCCATCTTCAAATAGAGTGTTCCTTCTGCAGATAAATGTAATTCTCCAGATGAATCGTAAACATCTCCTCCTCCAAGAGCAATATCTGTTCCTGCATTAAGTACTGCTGAAGAATAAATATTTCCAATAACATGTAATGCTTGACTTGGATTTGTTGTTCCGATGCCAATATTTGTTCCATTTTGATAAATCATAGAATTATTTTGTGAAACTGTTCCATTCCACATTGAAATATAACCTGTAGTACCTGAACCTGTTAAACTTCCTGAACCGCTGCCTCCTCCTGCACCATTAGTAGAATTAACATACAATACATAATTTCTCATTGAAGTATT
>DAHVOT010000014.1 GCA_027318675.1 archaeon
AATCCTAAAAGGTCTGTACCAAAGAAATTAAATGAAAATCCGCTAAATAATCCTATATTTCTTAATGGACCCCAAGCAACTGCGATCACAGTCACTGCGACTACTATAAACAAAAACCACTTCATACCCTTATTATCCCAGTCTAAAAACATTCCTCCAAGTATAAGTAAAACCAAAATTATTGAAAGTGCAATACCTAATCTAGGGAAAATGTCTGCAAAGAAATAAGAAACAATATTGAATTGTAAAGCCATCAATGCTACAGCCAAAGAAATAACTGCATTCACTGCTTTATTATTTTTAAAAATATTAACAAAAGACAAAACAGAATAAACAATTGCAAATATTAATAGAAAAGGTAATAGATATTCAAAAACCCCCATAGCCTCCAATCGTGCAAATATTTCACCTGCCATTTTATATTAAATTTATTTTGATTTAAATATGTTTCTAACTGCTTTTTGATTTGCCTGTAGCAATCATAACTGCTAAAGCAACAGCAACTAAAACTATGAATACAACATTATTCCAAAACTTACTGCTCCAGGAAGAATTAAACAGATTATCAAAAAATCCTGAAGTGTCTACTCCCCCGGCCCAAAGTACTGCAAAAATTACTGCAATTATAATAAATACGCCTATTGCCCATTTTAATCCCTTAGGAGAATTTTCAAATATTTTTAGTCCATTCTCTCCCATAATAAATCCCCATAACACTAATACTACAAAAACAACAACCAATGCTATAGAAAGGAAAAGCATTAAGTTGCTTGCCATTTCTTTGGGAAATACAGCAGAAACAAAAATAAAGCTTATTACAAATGAAATTAAAGCATTGACTTGGGTTTTTTTATCTCCAAACAACTTTGATTTTTCAAGAACTGCAAAAAGTATAAAGAAAATCAATAAAAAGGGATATACAAAATTAGTTAAAAGTGGACTTTGCAAAAAAGTTACTTCTTCTGCCATTACCTCTTTTCACTCCCTTTAATCTGCAACTTCTTCAAACCCTGTATCTTGGCTTGGCAAAGCTGATTTACTTATTATGAAAACATCACTAATGGATTTAACGAATTGATGAGGTATGATTACCCCTCTTGCTCCTCCCATTAAAGAAAGAACATTTCCCCCGACTCTTATTCTCCATCCATCAATTTTGTTTTCAAAAAGATTTGCTTCTTCAACTTCTCCGAAGAATTCCCCCGAATCAGTAAATACTCTCTTTCCCAAAACCTCTGAAACTTTTTTGATTTTCATATTAAAAAATGCAATACTTTATTTAAATACTTTTCCATGGTTCATAAAATATTTCGAAGAAGACACAATACATAAGATTTATAAAAAAAAATATCTTGTAGAAATGATGGCAAAAGGGAAAGAACTCGCAATTATAATACTAGTCACAATAATAACTGCATTTGCAATAGCTCTTACAAGCAGCTTAAGTCTCGATTTAAACTTCTTCTTAATAGCGTTATTGGGAGTATTTCTCGTTATAAGCATTAATGTTCTTGCAAAAAAAACTACAGCATATTTTCTAGAATCTGAAGTTGAAATAAAGCTTTGGGAAATAAAAAGATTTGGTTTTAAAATAGGGGATACTTTCAAGAAATCTTTTCCACTAGGAGCGTTCATGCCCCTAATCTCAAAAATATTCTTTTTTGCTCTAAATGGATTTGTCTGGATGGCTTCCATTGTTTTTGACGTAAAGGCGAAAGCTTATCGTGCTGCAAAAAGACATGGAATATACTCTTTTTCAGAAATGACTGAAGAACACATAGGAAGAATTGCTGCAGCAGGAATAATTGTAAATCTTATTCTTGCGTTTGTATTTTACATTGTTGGAGGAGAGTTTGGAACAATCTTTGCAAAATTAAATATTTGGTTTGCATTTTTCAATATGATACCAATATCAGATTTAGACGGAAATAAAATCTTCTTTGGAAATTTAGTTCTTTGGAGTTTCCTGGCAATAGTTACATTAATAGGGTTGGGATACACATTCTTACTTGTTTAAATAATAAAAAGAACAACTTATAAAAATAAAAAGAGTTAAAAGATTAAATGGAATTTTTAGAAAACATATCTCCAAGAAGTTATCAAAAAGAAATATTTGAAACTTGCAAAGAAAAAAACTGTCTTGTTGTGCTTCCAACAGGTTTGGGAAAAACTCTAGTTGCACTAATGCTAACTATTGAAAGAATGAAATCCTTCCCAGGTGAAAAAGTGCTCTTTCTTGCTCCTACAAAACCCCTTGCAGAACAACATTTAAAGTATTTCAAAAAAAATTTGCCAGAACTATTCGGGGAAATGCAATTATTTACAGGGACTGTTAAGGCAGAAAACAGAAAAAAAATATGGCAAACAACAGATATTATCTTCTCAACACCTCAATGCATTGCAAATGATTTGAAAAAAGGCATGTATCACCTAAAAGACGTTTGCCTGCTTATAGAAGATGAAGCACACAGATGCATAAAAAATTACGATTATAGATATATTGCAGAAAAATATAGAGAACAATCCCTCCACCCAAGAATAATTGGTTTAACTGCTTCTCCAGGTAGTGAAAAATCAAAAATAAAAGAAATTTGTAAAAACCTCTCAATAGAAGAAGTCGAACTTAGAACAAGGGACAGTTCAGATGTTAAAGAACATTTACAAGAATTAGAGTTTGAAAAAAGAATGGTTGACTTTCCCCCGGAATTTGAAGATATGAGACACATTCTTTTAAAATTATTCAATGACTATGTCTCAGAATTAAGAGAAAGAAAAGTTCTTTTCGGACCAGCATCTAAGACAGACTTAATCAATCTTCAGAAAAAAATATCTGCAACAATTATGTCTAACCATAAAAACTTCAATTACATGCAAGGCGCAAGTGCATGTGCACAAGCAGTTAAAATACAACACGCCCTAGAATTACTTGAAACCCAAACATTAGAAGGTTTTTATAAATATCTTAAAGGCCTTTTTGATCAAGCATCAAAAAAACAAAGCAAAGGAGTAATAAAATTAGTTTCTAAGCCAGAATTCAATTTTGTTTATTCTCAAGCTAACGAATTATTGGCAAAAAATTTTGAGCACCCAAAGATGCAAGAGATAATAGAAATAATAAAAAAAGAAAAACAATCTAATCCAAATCTAAAGATGATTATATTTACCCAATTTAGGGAAACAGCTTCAAACATTTCTAAAAGAATAAATGAATTACAAGGAATAAAATCCAAGATATTTATTGGACAAGCAAAAAAAGACGGAACAGAAGGATTAAATCAAAAACAACAAAAGAAAGTAATTGAAGAATTTTCAGAAGGAAAAATTAATGTGCTCTGTGCAACATGCATCGCTGAAGAAGGATTAGATATCCCAGAAGTAAATGTAGTTGTATTCTATGAACCAATACCTTCTGCAATAAGAACAATACAAAGAGCAGGAAGAACAGCAAGATTGATGAGAGGAAAATTAATAATGCTCATAACAAAAAAAACACGGGATGAAGCTTTCTTTTACGTTTCTAAATCCAGAGAGAAAAAAATGAAAACAGCTATAGAAAGTATAAAAGAAGATTTATCTAAAAAAGATTCAATTAAAATAGAAGTTCAGAAGAAATTAGAATGAAAACAATAAATTCCCCCCAATTTTTAGATATATTTTCAAAAAACAAGAAAATAAAAGAAAAAAAACAAGAAAATAAGCCAGAGAAAATAATAATTGATTACAGAGAAAAAAATTCTCTTGTCGCTTCCTATCTTATAAAAGAAGGATTAGAAATAGAATTCAAAGAATTAAAAATAGGAGATTATATAGTTAAAGATGTTATAATAGAGAGAAAAACTGTTTCTGATTTTATCTCTTCCATGATAAATCAAAGACTTTTAAAACAAATTGAAGAAATAAAACAGTATGAAAATAAGCTCATTATAATTGAAGGAATCTCTGAAAAAGAGTTATATAAAGAGGAGAATTATAGCATAAACCCCAATGCAATAAGAGGGTTTTTACTTTCAATAGCTCTTAAACATAAAATACCTTTAATTTTTTCAAAAAACTCTGAAGACACTGCAAAATTTATAGCAATCTTATCTAAAAAGAAAGACAAAGAGATGAATTTAAATGCAAAAAAGAAAACTCTAAACAAAAAAGAACAATTACAATTTATAATTGAAGGATTTCCAGGAGTAGGTCCAAAAAAAGCAAAGGCGCTGCTGGAAAAATTTGGTTCAATACAGAATATAATTCTTGCCCCTACAGAAGAATTAGAAAAAATATTGGGAATAAAATCTGAACAGATAAGAGAAATAATTGAAAGAAAATATTAATTCATTTTAGATTATATTCTTCTATAACATTATATTCTGGGCCATCTTTGTTCAATTTAGATTCAACAAGATAAAATTTATCTACAATAAAAAAAAGGTTAGGAACGTTTATCTTTTTTAATATATCCAAAAGATTTTTATTATTTCTAAAATCCTTAACCCTTGCAATAGTTATATGTCCCATAAATCTTCTTTCTTTATCAAATAAATCTTCTAAAATATTATCTATTTCTTTTTGAATATTCTCACAATTAGAAAGATTTATCCAAATAATTCCATTATTCGGATTATCAAAAAAACCTAATTCTTTTAATTCCACTTCAAATTTAGGAAAATCAACCTCTCTGAGTTTAGCTCTAACTTCTTCTAGTTTTTCTTGTGATATTTCTCCCAAAAATTTCAAAGTCAAGTGTAAATTTTTAATTTCTGTTTTCTTTCCAGAAAATTCAGGAAGAGAATCTTGTATTTCCTTAACTTTAATTAATATCTTTGGAGGAAGTTTTATTGAAATAAATATCCTCATTTTAAATTAATTCAGATAATATTTTTGCTCCAAGCATTACTGTTAAATTTCCTTTATCTTTCAATGGATTTATCTCAACCAAATCAATTGCCCTAAGATGTTTTATCTTATTTAATCTCTGAATAAGGTAGATAAACTCTCTGCTGGTTAATCCTCCTATTTCAAGATTTTCGCTCCCGGGCGCAAAAACAGGGTCTACAACATCTATATCTAAAGAGAGGTACAAATCCTTCCTATCTGAAAATTCCATTACTATTTCGCATGTTTCTTCTATATTTTCAAGAAGGGAATTGATAGAGATACCTCTAATTTGGTTGCTTTTTAAAAATTCCTTCTCATCTTTATCTAAATTTCTAACTCCAATAAGAAGGATATTGTTTGTTGGAAATCCTTGTTCAATTAATTTCCTTAACCAGGTTCTATTCTCTGGAAAAAAATCTTCTTTTTTATTATAAATCTTACAATCAGGATGAGCATCAAAAACAATTAAACAGGGTTCTCTACTATTTTCATTTGAATAATCCAAAAAAGCCTTGCAAATGGAACAGCTTATAGAATGGTCTCCTCCGAGAAAAATAGTTTTGGGTTTTGTTTCAAATATTTCCAAAGCGTTTTTATAAATGAGTTTATTAGTTAATTTTAAATCAGCATTATCTAAATGTATTTCTTCTAAATCTAATTTTTCAAGAAGTATCTGTTCGCCTAATTCATTTGAAAACTTTACTTCCTTTAAAAATTTTAAAATTTCATTTCCTGCTTTTTCACATCCTTTACTTCCTAAATGAGAATTAACTCCTGGGACCTTGACTACAAACATAAAAGATAGACAATAATTCATCTTTTTAAGATTATCTTAAAAAGCTCTATTTTGGAACAAGTGCAAAAAAACTGTACTCATTAAATGCTTTTTTAGCTAAATTCTTAACATCCTCTAACTTAACTTTCAAAATTTCTTTTTCAAAATTATAAAAATCTTTTGCATTTCCTTGTATTTCATGTCCTAAAAGATTAACCATTTGTTCTTGAGAGTCTTCCATTGAAATTTGATAATTCCCGATTAATTGCTCTTTAATCTGTTTTATTTCCTCTTCACTAAGAGAAATAAAAACTTTTTCAAATTCTTCTAATATTAACTTTTTTACATTCTCAACATTTTCTCTCATTGTTCCAACATAAATCAAATTATATGCAAAATTTTTGTTAATATTTGACTCTCCCTTAACAGCATAAGCTAAATTTCTTTTCTCCCTTATTTCGCTGAATAATCTTGAAGACATACCTCCTGCCATTAATGCATTTAAAACAATGGCAGAATAACTATTTTTATCGTCTGCTAAAGGAACATGATATGCAAAAACTAGACTAGCCTGATCTATGCCAATCCTTTTTTCTATTTTTGTTCCATTTTCAAGACCAAATTTTTCAAGATTTATTTTAGATTTGGATTCATTGAAATTTTTTTCTGCAAATTTAACCAGCTCATTAAAGTCAGCGTTTCCTACAACACATAAAATAAGATTGTTTGGGGTATATACCTCCTTGAACTTTTTAACTATTTTCTCTCGAGAGATAGAATTCATTGTTTCAAATGTACCTGCTAAATTAATATTCATAGTTCCATTATAAAGCAATTTTTGTATTTCATCTATTGCATGCATCCTAGGGTTATCATGATACATCTTTATCTCTTCAAATATCACCTTCCTTTCTTTTTCTAGCTCTTTTTCATCAAAAAGAGGATTTTTAACCATGTCCGATAAAACTTCAAGGGAACAATTTAAATTTCTAGAAGGCATCTTACACCAATATGCAGTAATTTCTTCTGATGTGAATCCATTTAATTCTCCTCCTTTCTTTTCTATTTCTTCTGCAATTTTTTTAGCGTCTCGTGAAGGAGTTCCCTTATATAACATATGTTCTATAAAATGCGAAATTCCCTTTTCTTCTTTTTTTTCATTGACCCCACCATGTCTTACTGCAAATGCCACACTAACAATAGGCAAATCTCTTTTTTCAAGTATAATTGTCATCCCATTTTTCAACACCTTTCTATAAAAATTTGCTTCCATAATAAAAAAAAGAAAACTAGCTATTTAAATTTAGACTTACTCTTAAATTTAATGTATCTTTCATTACCTATTTCAAAATCATCTATGATTTCAAAATTTTCTTTAATAAATTCAACAATCCATTTACGATTTACTCTAAATCTCTCTCTTTTAACTAAACTTCTTGTTGCAAAACTAACAACCACAAGGTCTACTAAGGGAACAATTTCTTTGAGAATATCCTTTGAATAATTGTCTCTAAGCATTTCCAAAGAGTCTATTACTTTAAACATAAACAAAATCTTCTCTCCTTTTTCTTTTAATATAATCTCTTTCATTTTATTTAAATTAAACAAACTCTCATGTAAGACCTTTCCATTAAGATTATTCTTTACAAAATAATAATTAGTCAAATTTACTAATTGATTCATTGCTTCTACCCCAATGTATTTTATTTTTTTTGGGAGATATTCATAACTAAAACCATTTATCCCAGCACCAAAATCAAAAACAATCAGATTCTTTTTATTTGGATCCTCTAAATAATCTATACCTAAAAAGACTTTTTTATATACATCTGAATAATGCTTCAACCTTTCTCTAGTAGAGAGATGTTTGTTTAAAACCCATTCAACTTCCTTATCTTTTATATTTAACAGTTTTTCACTAGTAAAAACACTAAAAACCTTCCTAAGTAAATCCCTTGTTAATTTAATCTTTTCTTCATCCAAATATTGTGGTTTATCAAATTTGTTTAATGCTAACTCAACATCTAATCTGGGCAACTCAGAAAAATCTTTTTTCTCTATTATCTTTGTTATTAATTCTTCCCTGTTCATAAATTATTTAAGCTATTTTAACTTTAAAAGTTATATGCCAATAAATGCACATCCTGAATATATTGCAGCAGAAGGAGAATATCTCCATGCAAAAACTCTTGAAGAAAAAATTGAGAAACTGAGAAAGATGATTTCTTATGCTCCGGCTCACAAAGGAGGAGAAAACTTAAGAGCTCAGCTTAGAGGAAGATTAAAAAAGCTTTTAGAGGAAAAAGAAAAAAATAAAAAATCTGGAAAATCTTCAAGAATTGGCATAAAAAAAGAAGATTTGCAAGCAGTAATAATAGGAAAATCAAATTCTGGGAAATCTTCTGTTTTAAAGGAATTAACCAATGCTAAAGCAGAAGTTTCACACACTCATTTTTCAACAACTTCTCCAAAAATAGGAATGATGAACTATCAAGGAGCAAATATTCAAATTATAGAAAATCCCGCTATAGAATCAGAATATTACGATAAAGGGTTGACCAATACTACAGATACCCTGATAATAACAATTAATTCTATACAAGAAATAAAAGAGATAGAAGAGCTAATAAAAGGAGTACAAAAAAATAAAATAATCCTATTTAATAAATCAGACTTGCTCAATTTAGAAGAAAAAAGAAAAATTTCTTCGACACTTCAATCAAAAAAATATAACTTTGTATTGTTTTCTTCAACAAATAAAGAAGGAATAGAAGAATTAAAAGAAAAATTATTCTCATCATTTAACAAAATAAGAGTTTACACTAAAGAACCAGGTAAAGAGAAAAGTAAAAATCCAATAATCTTTGAACCAGGAGCAACAGCTAAAGAAGTTGCAGAAAAAATATTAAAAGGCTTTTCAGAAAAAGTTAAAGAAACAAGGATATGGGGACCTTCAAGTAAATTTCCTGGACAAATAGTTGGGCTTAATCACAAGTTAATGGATTTAGATGTTGTTGAATTTAAAACAAAATAGAAAATAAAAGAACAAAAACATTATATTTAAATACAAAATTAAATTAAGATTAATAAAGTGAAAAAGAAAACAATAGGGATAATTTCCTGTTCAAGAGAAATTGAAAAAGAGGGAAAATTATTTCTTGAGATAGCAAAGAAAAAAGATGTAAAAGTAATTCTAATAAATATATCAGATAAATTTGACATAAGCACTTTTAAAAGAAAAGTTAAAAAATGTGATATAATTTATTGCTCTGTTTGGGATGATTTTTCAGTTGAACTAACAAAAACAATAGAAGAATGGGGAATAAAGGTCTTAGAATCTTCAAAATCATATTATTACACAGAAGATAAATGGATGTTCTATGTGAAGTGTAAAAAAAATAATATTCCTACCCCAGAGACAATTCTCCTTTCAGAAAATATCACAAATGCAAAAAGAGAATTAAAACAATTTGGAAAATGGCCGATAATATTAAAGAGAATTAATGGTACTATGGGGGAATACGTTGAAAAAGCAAAGGGTATGGAAGAAGCTGAGAGCATAATCAAAAAATTCTGGAAAAAAGGAAGTGAAAAACTACCAATAATAGCCCAGGAATTTATAAAATCTCCAAGCTATAGAGTTACAGTTATTGGAAATAAAATAGTTCAAACAGCATTAAAGAAAAACAATGCTGGATGGAAAGCAACAGGTGTTTATGCAAAAAAATTTGAGCACTTTGACATAAACAAAAAACTGGAGAGAATAATAAAAAAGACTATGAAATTTTTAGACATTAAAATATGCGGTATAGATATGTTAAAAAAAGAAGGAAAATGGCTTTTGCTTGAAGTCAATGGTCAGCCTTCTCTTGATTTTTTTGAAGAAGAGCAAGGAAAATTAACAGAACAGGTGATAAATTTATTAATAAAAACTACAGAAGAAAATTAAAATAAGGCGATACAAAAGATATTTCCTATCTCTTAAATTCTTAAAAATAAAAATATCCTAAATAAAGTATGCTTATTGGGTTAATTTTAGCCATTGGTATAGGGATTCTCATTGGAATAATCACAGGCTTGTTTCCTGGAATACATATAAATCTTGTAGGAGCCTTTTTAATTACTCTCTCTTATTCTTTATTTAATCAATTTTCAATGATTTATTTAGTTGTGTTTATTTCAGCTCTTGCAATAACCCACACATTTATTGATTTTATTCCAAGTATCTTTCTAGGATGTCCAGATACAGATACTGAATTATCTGTTCTTCCAGGACATGAGATGCTAAAACAAGGTAAAGGGTATGAAGCAGTAATGAGAACAGCATATGGAGGATTAAGTGGAGTTATACTTTTAGTTATACTTTCTTTTCCTCTTTCTCTTTTACTCTCTAAAATTTATCCTCCAATACAAAAAATAATCCCCTATATTTTAATCCTAGTTTGTATAATTATGGTCTTATCAGAAAAAAACAAATTCAAAGCATTTCTTGTTCTAATTCTTACAGGTATTTTAGGAACTTTTGTTTTAGATTTAAATTTAAAAGAACCTTTATTGCCGCTCTTAAGTGGATTGTTTGGTAGTTCTATGTTATTATTAAGTATAAAACAAAAAACAAAAATACCTACGCAAAAAATAAGTTTTGAAAAAATAAAATTAAAAAATATGCTACGGCCCTTGTCTGGAGCTATAATTGCTTCTCCACTTTGTGGATTTCTTCCTGGTTTGGGAGGGGGGCAAGCTGCAGTAATAGGTAATCAAATATCAAGAACAAATACAAAAGACTTTCTTTTACTTTTAGGAACAGTAAATGTACTGGTTATGGGGCTTTCATTTGTTTCTTTATATAGTATATCAAAAACGAGAACTGGAGCAGCTGCAGCAGTTCAATCTTTACTTGGACAGATAAATTTATCAACTCTTCTATTAATACTCTTTGTTTGTTTAATATCTGGAATCGCGTCTTTTTTCTTGGTGAAAAAGTTATCAATAATTTTTCTTAAATATATTGAAAAAATAAATTATAATAAGCTTTCTAAGGGGATAATAATTTTTCTTGCTATACTTATATTAATAATTTCTGGAATTTTAGGTTTGTTTATCTTTACTTTATCTACTGCAGTAGGATATTATTGTATTCAACTTAATGTAAAAAAAACACAAATGATGGGATGCTTATTAATACCTACAATTTTACTCTATTTGTTTTAAGAATTAATTAAAACCATTTGCTAATATTCTCTTGCTTCTCTACTTCTCTCCCAAAAATACTTTCAACATACCTCTTAACGAGCTCTAAATTCTGCTGCATATATTTTGAAAGGTTATATTTTTTGGCTAAATCTAATGCGGGTTCAAGATATTTTTTTATTCCTCCTTCATGAATTGTAAAAATAAGTTTTCCTTTGCAAAGAGGACAAACCCCATTTAACGGAACTCTTCTTATAATTTCATTACAACCAACACATCTAAACTCTTGCATAGAAAATTTTCTGAGATTACCTCTCATATCTCTTATAAAGTGCCGATCTATAATTAATCTTGCAGTATCAGAAGTATCAACCGATCTTAATTTTTCAACTAAATTCATTTGATGATTTACTTTATCTTTCATCGTCAACAAACGCTTGTAAGAAGAACACAAAACTCCTTCATTAAAATTATTTGTATCATGAGTAAATCCGGCCCCAACAAAGGGGTCTTCTCCCCTTTTCAAAATTTCTCTTACAGTATTTATCTTAACTTCAGAAGAATGCACTCCTTTTTCTGCAGTCCTATATAATTCAAGAGGATAATTCATTAAGAATTCAAAATCTAAAATTTGATCATCAACTTCTCCTGCATCTATCTTTGCATTTAAAACTAATGGAGCATCTTGAGTTCCTCCTCTATGACTGGGTAAAAATTCTCTTGAAAAATTAAGTAAAACATCTCCAAGAAGCATAATTGCTGCTTCGTCCCCATCACAATCTCTTCTTACAGCCGCGTGCATATACGGACTAGCAAATAAACCTTGAGTATTTGAAAAACCAACAAATCTACAAATAACTCCTGCACAATTGTGAGGCGCCATGCAAACTCCTAATTTACCAATCAAATCTTCTTTTTTCTGAAGATTGTATATCTTTTTTAAACCATATACCTTTTCTAATTCTTCGTCTACAAAATTAGAAACTTTGAAAAATACATCATCTGCTCTTTCATCAAGAGATTCAAATGAACTAGGTAATAAAATATCATGAGGCATCAATTCCAAAATCTGATCTTCATTTTCTAATTCTTTGCCATAAATGTCCGTATCATATCCAATTTCTCTAAGTTTTTCTACACTTACGTAAACTTCCTTAGGTTTAAAATAAAGCAAAGGTAACTCTGTTGCATCAAAACGAATAGTTCCATCTTTATTTACTTGCAAATCATACTTTGCTCTTAAAATTCCTTTAGAAAGATCTTCTATTGCGTGATTTGCAGAAGATGTTCCTCTTACCCCTTTAATCAGGAGAGGGGCCTCTTCTTTAGGTATCCCCAATCTTTTAAGTGCATTCTCATAATAATGGTTTATATCTATTGATTTATTGTAATATCTTATCCCAGTTTTAGAAGAATTTTCATTTGATCTTTCAAAAAGTTTTTCTTTCGTTTCACTAAAATAATACATTGGCTTAGTTATTGAATTACATTCTTCACAAGTAGGATAGATTGTCTCTCTTTTACATGAATCACAATAATACAAAGGAAAACTACTCCAAACTTTCCCTTCTTTACATGCAGACTGCAAACTTCTTAACCTGCCTCCTTCCTTGCCTACTGGAAACAAAACATTTGGGCTTCCTATAAGCTTCCTAAGTTTAGCTTTTTCAGGTCTTCCCATACGAGCTCCAATAAATTCACCTGCCTTATCTTTAATAGGATATTTAGAAAAATAATTTACAATTTCTAAAACAGATTTATTTGAATCTGAATTATAAAAATCCAGAATTTCATTAAAACCCGGTTCTTTTCCTTCCAAATCTTTTAAATCAAAACCAAGATTTAATAGAAAAGCTTTGCTTGTCTCTTCTGTTAAAACCACATTCTCTATTGTTACTTGGTGTTCAACACCCAAGATTTCCAATGTTCTCTTACCTAAAGAAAACTTTTCTCTTTCAGATTTATTGTAAGGCAAGATTATTTTCTTTTCTATTCTTGCGCTTTTTAACCAAATTAATAAATCGAATAAATTCTCTCTAGATATTTGTGTCCAATAGAAGATATACTTAGGATGTAAAGCCAAAGAATATTTTTCACTTAAGTCAATTGCATTATCTAAAGATATAGAAAAGGGATTAATTTTTTTTAATGAATTTTCTTTTTCAATTAATTCTAAGTGCCACCATTCTTCAACATATCCTGGCTTAATTAAATTTGCATTTCTATTAGCCAAATCACTAAAAGGGAATAATATGTCTCCAAGATAAATGACCTCATCTATATCGGAATAGACTGCTTTCGCTTCTTCCATAGAAGACAATCTTTTAACGCTTCCGTTAAATAATTTTACTATTGGACCCTCTATGCTATCACAAACAGTAACTGCACAACCTTTTGTAGGTTTTTCAATTTTTAATTGCGTTCCTATAGCAATAAAATCATCTGTTACTGCCATTGTAGCTGGATGCAAAGAAGTTGCAGAAAAACCTGAAGCTCTTCCTCTTCCATATCTAAATCTAAAACCTCCAGACTTAGAGGGATGTCCAAAAATAGGCCTTCCTGCAACTAAATCTTTAATATAAGTTGGAGAATCATCTGCTTTTCCCTTATCTCTCTTTTCATGTAACTTAATGTATTCTTCTAAAAAATCGAAACCAGTTGATTGTATACCATTTTTCTTTGCTCTATTAAGCAGCCTAAATCCTTTTGCTGCCTTCTGAGCTAATCCTTCTCCGATAATAAGACAAAATCCGCTCCTTAAATAATTTGTATCTACTCTTTCTAAATTTTTGTAATTTGGAACTTCAATGGTTTCAGAAGCATCCCCTGCAATTTGTATTGGAAGATATTCTGCTAAAAAAAGTGCTTCCTGTTCAGTTGGCATATATTGTAAATTGCTAACTCTATCATGAAAATGTTCTAATTCTGCATAAACTCTTTTTATTTCATCTGGTGTAGGATCATATTTTGCAAAGCCAAAAATTTCTCTTAAATAATCTATAACAATTAAAATGACGCAACTTGCAGTGGTCCCAGCACTTCTAATTGGGCCAGAAAAACTTGCTTCAATATAATCTTTCCCTTCTCTTGTTTTTCGCGTTTTCAAACCTGTAAATCCTTCAATAGGACTTGAAACAACCCCTAATGTAGTATAAGCAAATGCAATCCTTATGCCTGCGTCCATCGATTGTAATAAATTTTCAAATTTACAAAATTTTTGTTTAGCAACTTCTTCTGCAATCTTAAATAAAATAGTTGGGTCTAATTTGCCATATTCTTTTTCCAAATTTAATATTCTCTCTGCTATTCCAGAACCTTTCATCTGTGGATAAATTGTAGAAATCAATCCAACTACTTTTTCAGCCATACTCATTGCTAGGGGTATTTCCACTTCATTAACAGGATCGTATCCTTTAGAACGTGCTAAGTTAGCAATAGAATAAACCTTATCTACATCTTTTTTTAAATTTTCAAAGTATATTTTTGTGTCCATCTTCACTTAACCTTTTATTTAGATTCTCTCCCTCCTTATCTTCAAAATCCAAAATCTTAACTTTTCTTGTTTTTAAATTAAAAACAGGAACCTTACAATGATCTGGAATATTCCCAAACTTTTCTTGATAAGGGGTCATTTCTTCCCAACAAGATATAGAAATAACTAAAATATTATTATAATATGCTACTCCACATTTGTGAGTGTGAGCAGATACAAATATATCTGGAATTTCACGTATCAAAAGTCCGTCTTTTTCAAGAGGAAAATATTGTGTGGATGCATGTGTTGGTGCTAGGTGCCTATTTTTAAGCAAATATTTCATAATTTCTTCTGGACAGTTCATTGCTTTTTTTTGTATAAGAGAGGGGATGTTATTAGCGTAATAAGGATAAGAAAAACCGTGATAAGTTAAAACATTAAATCCAGAAAAGTTTCCTTTTTTGCCTATATTCACATAACACGGATTTGAAGTAATAAAAACATTATCCATTTCGTATAATGGCCATGAATATTTCTGGTCTAAAAAAGGTTGGGGCTCCATTAATCTTACTCCATCATGATTTCCTGGAGAAATAATTATCTTAATATCTTTTCTTATTTTGCTTAAAAGTTCTGCTAATCCAAAAAACTGCTCTTCCAAATCTGAAACTTCTAAATCTTTTTCTTGATTTGGATAATTTCCTATTCCTGTAACAACATCTCCAACTAAAAAAAGATATTTTATTTTTTTAGATTCTTTCTCTTCTTCTAAATTTCCATTAAGGTATTCAATAAATTTAAGAAAATTTTCTTTCATAAAACGTTTACTTCCAAAATGTAAATCTCCAATAAAAGCAACAGATTCATCAAATTCAGAAAATTTTCTTTCTGAAAGAGTAGAATCAGGATAAATTATATCTTCAGCAAAAAATCTTTCTTCATTTCCAGAGCCCTTGAATCCTACAATTGAATCTAATGCAACGTTTTCAGCTTTTTCATACAATTCTTTCTTATCCTTACTCACAATTATTTTTATTCTTCCAGTTATATCTTCAACATCAAAAATAATATTTCTATTTTTTGTAAATGATTTATCAGAGACAATACCAATTATTGAAATTTTTTGTTTATTTCCAAAAATTTTGCTTATAGATATAGGATTATCTAATTCTGGACGAGATTGTAAAATTCCTCTCATTTCAACAAACCTGCTTCTAAAATAATTAACAAAATCTTGAACTTCTAACTTTTTATTTACTACAGGAAATGAAGATAATATTGATACTTCTCCTGAAGAATAATCGATTAAAGGGTTATTTTCCATTTTATTTAAATTAGAAGATTTAGAAATAAAATCTTCTTTTAAAGAGGTTTTTTCCCTTGAAATTTCTATACTTAAACCTAATTTAATTTTAAGACTTTCGAGCTCTTTTTGAGTTTTTTGAGGCAATTCATAAAAAAATTCATTAAATTTATCTTTATTTTCATAAAAAATATTCTTTGTTATAATATTCTTATGAGTATAGTTCTTGATTTTACTTATGATTAATTTGATGGAATCTATATCATTTGCTTCATCAAAAAGACTCAAAACTTCTTTATCAACTAATAAACCATTCTCTAAACAAAACTTCAAAAGTTGTTTTGAATCCATTTTTGAATATAATTTTAAACATAATTAAGAGAATTTTCTATTATTTCTTTTGCTTTATTAGTAATCTCTTTCGATATTGCCATTTTTATTTCCCTCATTCTTCCTCCCCTTCCTTTTGAAATCACTTTTACATTGATTATTCCAAGCATATCTAATTCTTGAATTATTTCTCCAACTCTTCTTTGTGTTAATACTTCTAATCTATTTTTAAGACAAAGTTGTTGATAAAAATCATACACTTCTCCTGTGAAAACAGGCAAATCATTTTTTTGATGCTCTAAAAGATAAATTATCGAACCTAAAACTAATTGAAATTGTTTTGGCTCAGAAGAAATGGTTTCTAGAATTTTATCTTTTTCTATCTTTTCGTTCGCATAATCTATATATTTTAATAAAATTTTCTTAGAATTATCTCTCTCAGCTAATTCACCTGCAACTCTTAATAAATCTAAGGCCCTCCTTGCATCTCCGTGCTCCTTAGCTGCAAGCGCTGCACATTTATTTATGACTCCTTCTTGTAAAACCTCTTCTTTAAATGCTAATTCTGCTCTTTGATAAAGAATGTCTTGAATTTGAAGGGCATTATAAGGATGAAAAAGTATCTCTTCTTCAGATAAAGAACTTCTAACTCTTGGGTCTAATTCTTCTAAAAATCTTAAATCATTGCTTATTCCAACAAGACAAATTTGAGATTTAGATAATTCGGAATTTAATCTTACTAAACTGTATAAAAAATCATTTGAAATCTTTTTCACAGTTTGATCTATCTCATCTAAGATTAATACAATCAAATTTTTCTCTGAATCTATTGTTTCTATAAATTTATTATAAATTGCTTGAGTTGGCAAACCTGTTAAAGGTACTTCTCCTCCCATTTTTTTAATTAATTCAGCTAAAATTCTATATTCTGTATCAGATACTTTCTTCATTTTGCAATTTAAGTATTCTATTTTAAGCTTAAAATCCGAATCTTTCTTCACTCTTTTATACAATTCTTCTTGAACAAATCGCATTGCAAGAGTCTTTCCTGTACCTGTTTTTCCATAAAGAAAAAGATTACTCGTTTTTTCCCCCCTTAAAACTGGTGCTAAAATTGAAGCTATCTGCTTAATTTGTTCTTCTCTATGTGGAATTTCACTAGGAGCATAGTTTGCTTGTAAAATAGATTTATCTTTAAATACACTATTTTTATCAAAATTGTCAAAAATTTTGTCTATATCTAATTTCATTTTAATTGAATATTTTAATTAAATTTAATCTATCTTTTTATTCTACCTCACACGTATGTTTCCTATGGAAATTTTAATCCTCCTTAAATTATCGA
>DAHVOT010000015.1 GCA_027318675.1 archaeon
TCTTTCTTCAATACTCTTATTTGTATCATTTTCCATAAAGTCACTATTCTTTAGGGGTTTATAAATATTTCTATATGTTGTATTTAATAAGTAGTTACAATATAAAGATTTATAAATCTGTAAAAAATCAGGTATATATGACAAATATAGGGCCTAAAACACCAGAGAAAGAGTATAAGCACTATTTAAATAAATATGTCTCAATAAGTGTGCTTCCTCAAGGTCCAACTTATTATGGATTATTAAAGAGTTTTGAAAATAGAAAAGCAGTATTCAATCCTTATAGGGGCGATAGATTAAATAAAGGAAAACTAGAAAATTGCCTTTTATCAGGAGATACTACAGTTGAATTTATAGGATTAAACATCAGAATAGAAGAAACTCCAAAGGAATTAATTGAAAAATTTTGTGAATTGGAAACAATGAATAATCTTGTTAGAGAAAATGAATTAATTGAAAAATACAATAGGATAATTAATAATTCTAAAAGCTAATTAAACCTGAAATCCAAGAAATAGCTAAACCCAATAAGATTCCTGCTGTTATGAAAGGCATTGCAGGGTAGAATTTCTTTTTCTCTGCAAAGAATAAAAGGTAACTCAATCCTAAAGTAGCACCAATTATAACTAATAATGCAGGAGCAAATCCAAACTGTCTTAAAACAACTCCTGAAGCTATTATAGGGAAAACAACATCTCCTCCTCCCAATATAGCCAGGCTTACTTTTATTTTCTTATCTTTTAGATTAGATTTAGGTGTTTCTTTAAGTTCCATCTTTGTTTTTTTGGAAACATAAGGTACAAAAAATCCTGAAAATACTTTCAATTCATTTATCTGATACTTAGCCATCTTTTGCATTACTCCTGAATGCCAGACTGCCCACATATCATAAATAGAAATTAAGAATAAGATTATTATAACAGTCCAAAAATTAAGAAGAGGGACAAAAACTGAAGCTATGGCAGGATAAATTACTAACTCTGTGAGATTGTGAATTAAAAAGTCTCTCTTAAAAACTTTTATTATTGCAAGAGGGAGAGCAAAAATAAGTGCAATGTAAGGAAAATATTTTTCATTTGGAAAAAAACTATTAAGAAATATCCCTATTGCTATAAGTATGACTGTAAAAAACCATATTCTAAGGACAAAATTAAGATTAAATTTAGTTAAAAGAATTAAAAGAACTATTGCAAATACAAATGCGATTATTATTGAAGGTAAAAAAGAAGTGTAAAAATCTAATTCTTGTTCTGCTTCAGGAGTTTCCATCCCGTAAGGTATTTCATTGTCCTGAACTGAATAATGATTGACAACATATAATCCAATGAATTGAGTTACAATAAACATTGCAAGAATTATTAGTGTTACTTTGAGGTTGTGCTTCATAGATTATAGAGGATATTAGGGTTTTTAAAGTTTAAATAACAAGGATATAAGTGGCAAAGGATATAGCTCAATATCACAAAAAAAACAAAAAGATTTTTCCTGTTCTAATAGGAGAAAAAGTAACACTAAAGACAATTGTAGAAGACGAATTTTATGAAAAATATTATCAATGGTTAAGGCATATAGAGGTTATAGACGGTATTGGCGAAGAAGAAAACATGAGTGTTGAAGAAATTATTCAAATGCATAATGAATGGAGAGAAGATCCTTCCAATTTAACTCTTGGAATATATGACAATGAAACAGGAAAACCAGTAGGAGATATTAATTTGATGGACAGCGAGGATTTTGAAAAAGGGCCTGAGATAGCAATAATGATTGGGGAGAGAGGCAAAGGATTTGGTAAAGAAGCACTTAAATTAATGATTGATTACGCTTTCAATTCAATAAAAGTTTCTCAAATAAATCTAGATGTATATAAAGACAATCCTGCAGCAAATCTTTACCAGAAAATAGGATTCAAGATAAATGGAGAAAGAAAAGATCCTGAAAATGGAAGAGACGAATATAAGATGATATTAACAAAAAAAGAATGGAAAGAAATTAATAAAGATAAAAAATAAAATTACTTTTTGTTTAAATTAAACTTTTCAATTGACTTTTCTAAATCCCTTCCAATATTTTCCCAATCTCTTTTTATTGCAAGATAATCTTGTTGCTCAGGAGTTAAGTTATTATCCATCCACGAAGGTAATCTATGATAATAATCCCCAAAAGGATTAATCTGTGCTATACCTCTGAAGAAACTAGAATGTTTTTCAAAATAATCTCTTATTCTAGATATCATATTTTTACTAAATAGTTTAAATTTATAAGAATTTAGATATTTCTAAGCAATATTTTATTATTCCATAAACAAAATAAATTTATCTCAATCTAACAATCTCAAGATTTCTTGGAACAGTTGTTTCAACTCTATGGACTTTGTATAATGAAGAAGCTAGATCCAAAGACTTTGAAACTTCTCCGTGATTTATAAGTATTCTTTTTGGTTTTGGATAAATATTATTGAAAAACGCCATTAATTCATTTCTTCCTGAGTGTGGAGTTAAACCTGTTAATAATTCTACTCTCATATTCACTTTAATTTCTTGCATTCCTCTTTCTCCTTCAATTTGTACCACTTTTTCACCATCCTGTAATTTTCTCCCAAGTGAACCAGGTCCTTGATATGAACTTAATATAACAAGATTATTTGGATTATCAGCAAAATATCTGAAGTATTCCAATGAAGCCCCTCCAACTAACATACCTGAAGTTGCAATAACTATACATGGGCCTCCTTCAATTACTTGCTTTCTTTCCTGCGGTGAAGCAACTCTTACAAAAATATCTGAGACAAAAGGATTTTTATCCTGAAAAATTGAAGAACGTATATTTGCACTCAAGAAATCTGGATAAGCTGTGTGAATAGCATTAATATCCCATATCATACCATCAATATACATGGGTATTTTTGGAAGTTCTCCTGTTCTTATAGCCTCTTCAACTCTTAAAAGAGTTTCCTGAGCATGCCCTAAACCTAATTCTGGAAGAAGAACTTTACCCCCTTTTTCAACTGTCTCTCTTACCATGTCAATAAATTTCTTTTCAGTATCTTTTCTTGGAGGAAGAATATCATCTTTGCTACCATAAGTTGATTCAACTTGTATTGACTCTACTCTTGTATATTTGTTTACAGCTGGATCTAAAAGTCTTGTTTTACCATATTTCATATCTCCTGTATAAACAAAATTATGTAAACCGTTACCAATATTGATGTGAACTTGTGAGGAACCTAATACATGTCCTGCATTATAAAAAGTTATTCTTATATCTGGTGTAACATCAGTTACTTCATTGTAATTCAAACAAATACTGTGTTTAACCATCTCTTTGATGTCTGCTGAACTGAATAAAGGAGTTGCAGCTTGTTTATATGCAACACCTATAAAATCCAAAGCAAGAAGAGCAGCAATATCTCTTGTTGGAGCAGTCATGTAAACAGGGCCTCTATATCCCATCTTGTAAAGATAAGGAAGTAATCCTGAGTGGTCTAAGTGAGCGTGACTTAAAATTATTGCATCTAATTGTGAAATGTCAAATTCTGGAATATTGAAGTAAGGAAATTTATCATTTCCTGAAGAAGCAACATCAATTCCACAATCTAAAAGTATATTTGAATTTGGAGTCTGTAAAAGCAAACAACTTCTTCCAACTTGCCTTCCACTTCCTAAGAAACTTAATCTCACCCATTCTTCTATTTTATCTGGATTCCAACCTTTGTAGATTTTTTCACCTATTTCATTAAGGAATTTTCTTCTGTAATTGTTATTATCATAAAGAACTTCTCTTATGTTCTCTGTAATTTTGCTTTTTATTGCAGGAGAACGTTGAACTTGAGGAACCCACAAAGTTTCTTTTCTTATTTCTTCTAAAATAGAACCGCCTTTTCCAATAACTAATCCTGGCTTTTTAGCTTCTATAACAACTATGCTTCTTGGAGCATCAAATAAAATCTCTGTTATTTCTGCTTCTTCTGGGATTATCTGGCGTATCTTTTTCTCAGTTGCTTCTTTTGAAGGCAATATCTTTTGATCTGCTCTAAGTTCTATTCTTTTTTTTATTTCATCAACTATCTTCTTTATTTGTCCTTCTCCTTCTCTGAAAAAATTCTCATTATCTGTATATAGAACTATATTTGCTCCTTCAAAATTAGCTTCTTTAACTTTTCCGTGTAATTTTTCTGTAATCGTATCTAAAATTCCCATCTTAAAAATATAAGTAAGTTTATTTCTTATCGTCTATGTATTCTGGAAGAATTTGTTGTTCAACGACTTTTTTAATTCCCTCTTTTGTTATTGCGAATACATCAATACCGTATCCAGATCCCATATCTCTTTGAGTTGAAGATTTTAAAGCCTCTTTTGCAAGCTCAATTCCTTCTTTAAGAGTTAAGTCTTTTTTGTATTGCCTTTCTAATAATCCTAGAACATAAGGCATTCCTGAACCGAAGTTTGCATCATAATCTTCTACTTTAACAACACTTCCTGCTGGTTCAACAGTGTAAAGTTCCATTGTTCCATCTTCATTGAAACCTGCTATTAGGTTTCCAACTTGCATTGGAATCATTGAAGGTTGTCTTATCCCAGAATATAATATACTTGAAAGTAAGTTTGCTGCTTGTTCAACAGTAGGTCTTGATTTAGCTCTAAGTTCCTTAAGCTTCAATTCTGCTGGTAAAAGTTTTACAACTCTCTGAGCATCAGAAACCATGCCTGTGAAAGAAACAAGAAGATAATCATTTATCTTTACTGTCTTTGCATAATTCTTACTTACAACCAGGTTACCTGCAGAAATTTGTCTGTCAGAAGCCATAACAATACCATCTTTGCAGACAATTCCTAATATTGTTGTACCTGTTTTTAATATTGAATTTTTTAATTCTGCGTCCATTTTAGATTTTCCGATAAAATCAATCTAGAATTTATATTATATGTAAAATTAGGGGTTTTATAAATTTTTCGGATGTGAAAAATTTATAGATATTTCATTTTATTTATTCTCAATAACGCTTCTTCCGTTTTCTTTCTTGAACTTTATTACATTATCTACAAAGCTTTCAATCTTCTGTTCATGACTTACTATTATCAACTGAGAAACATTCAATTCATCTAAAACCTCTCTCATCTTATCTAATTGCTGTTCTGAGAAACCGTCTGTAGGCTCATCAAGTATGACTAAATCCCTTGTCTTTATCTTGCTTAAGAAGGAATTTATAACCTGATTTAATGCAAGCCGATAAGCAAGCGCAACAGCTGTTCTTTCTCCCCCTGAAAGATATGCATAATCTATTTCATAATCCTGCTGTTCTATTATTGGTGTAAAATCTTCACTTAGTCTTACATTAAAACTATCAGATACTAGCATAGAAAACCATTTAGAGAAAAGTTTTGAGAATTCTATTTTTAATTTAGTGAAAACATTTTTTTCAACAACGAGCATTATCGGTATAAATTTCTTTGAAAGCCACTCTTCCAAATCAGAAAGATAATGAGCTTGCTGTTTTATCTCCTCTGTTTTTTTAACGCGTTCTTTCATCTCATTTATTTGCCTTGAAAATACTTCTATTTCTCTTTTCAATTCTGCAACTTTTATTTCAGCCATTTTTTCTTGTTTTAATGCCTCGTTAAGCTCTTTCTGTTTTTCATCATTAAGATTATCATATTTGTTAAGTTCAAATACGCTTGATTTAAGTAGATCTATTTGATTATCTAACATCTCTAAATCTTTAGCTAATGCAGAATTTGTTTTTTCTAATGTTGTTAAATGCCTTTGTTTATCTTCAAGTTCACGTAACCTTACTTTTAGTATCCTAATTTCCTGAATTCTTTTTTCTTTTATTGAAGAATCATAGTCAAGTTTAAGCATTTGGTCTCTTATAGCTTCTTTTTTCTCTGTATTTTCTTTTATTAGATTATTATTTGCAGAAGTATCTGAATCCATCTGATTAATTACATTGGATTTGTATACTGGGTCAACTTCCTGAAGACAAGTTGGGCAAACTTCAAGATGTTTAAGTTTTTCTTTTACTTTTTCATTATCTGTGTTTTTTGAATTAAGAGAATGAATCAAGCTTGTAATGTGTATATTTTTCTCATTTAATTCCTGTTTTTTTAATTTTAATTCATAGATATCTTTCTCAAGTTTCTCAATTTCCTTTTCATCATAGTCTAAATCTTTTAATTCTTGAATCTGGGATTTAAGTTGAGTAACCATACGAGAATTACTTGAGATGGTGTCTTCTTTTGTAGATTTAAGGAATCTTGTTTTTTCTATCTCTTGTTGCAATTTTCTTTTCTCTTCTATTTTTCTTGATATTTCTTCTTTTTCTTCCTGGACTAATTTTCTTTTTTCAGATTTTAATTTTAAATCACTCTCAAAAGAGAGTATACTGAAGGATTTTTCTGAGAGTTCTTTTTCTTTGGTTTCAATATGAAGTTTATCCTGCTCAAGATTAGAAGTTATAGCATCTTTTATTCTTTTTTCTTCTCTTACTTTAGCTATTAAAACAGAAGCGTTTTCAAGTATTTTTTTGTATTTATCTATACCAAAAACATGTCTCAGGGTGTTTATTCTTGTCTCTGAGTCTTCTAAGATAATCTGTTTCATTTCTTCTTGAGGAGTATAAACTGTAAATTTGTAGAGTATATTCTGTTTTTTTGAGAATTCTTTTGGATAATTCAATAATTCTAAAACTTTGTTTTTTAATTCTGTAACTGATATCTCTTTTTTTTCTCCATCTATTGAAATTGAACAATAATCCTGAGAAATTGATTTTGACTTCTTTAATGTTCTTTCAAGGACTATTGTTTTATTGTCTACTTCAAATTCTATTTCCACTCCTCCCTGAACTTGTCCATTACGTAAAATAGAAGAACCTTTTTGTCCTGGTTGTAAACCAAACAATGCAAATTCTATTCCTAAGAGTATTGAAGTCTTACCTGAACCAATATCTCCTGAAAGAAGAACTGAACCTTCGGGAAAAGTTATCTCCTGATGTTCATAACTTCTTATATTGTCTAATGTTATTCTTTTTATTTTCATTTTATTTATTAGGGGAATTTAAAGAATTTTTTAGTTCCTTGGAGTATTCTATTATTGAAAGTTTCTGTTGTCTCCCCTTCTTGTTTTTCTATTGAAAGAGCGTTCATTAACTCGTTTATTATCTTGTTGAAAGAAGAAGGATTTTCTTCAGAATAAACTTTTATTGTTTCTTCTTCTATGTTCTCTGAATCTTTTTCAGGTATTTTGAGATCTAGTTCCTGTTCTTCAGAAATTAAATCATGAGTATTTCTTAGTAAAAAATAAGCTTCTTTACTTTTAACAAATTCTTCAATCTTAGAAAACTTTATATCCGAGGATTTCCCTCTTTTTAATTCACCGTAGACTCTAAGTAAAATAACTTTATCTTTAAGGTTTCTTTTATTTAATTCATAAATTATTTTTTCTGTTCCTGTTAATGCATCCTCTATTTCAATAACCATGTGCTCTATCTGTTTTGTAGGGAGTTTTATTCTTTGTAACTTAGAATTAGATTCAGTGTCAATTATAACAAAAGAACCTTGCTTTAAATCTTCAAGTTCTTTGAAATTATTTGGAAATAAAGGTCCAGGATAAACAAAACCTCTATCGCTGTAGAAAATATGAATATGTCCTAGTGCATAATAATCTGCATTAGGAAGTCTATCTGGATTAATTGATTCTATTGGTAAAGAACCTACGACTCTATCTATTGTTGTATGCAACATGAATATTTTGTATAATCCAGGAGCATCATTAAATTTAACTTTTTTCAAATCTGCTATTTCTAAACCAGATTTTCTACCAGGATATCCGTATATTGCAACATTTCCGTAAATAACAGGATTAAGAGTAATTGAATTTTCTTTTTCTTCTGCATTGTATACATTCTTACAAAATCCTGCTTTCTCTAGAACATCTAGAAAGGTTTTTCCAGATACAGAATAGTCGTGAGAACCTGCTATTGTGAAGCAAGGTATTCCTGCGTCTTTAAGTCTTTTAAACTGTGCAAAAGTTTCTTTCAGTATCTCTATTGGAGGGTATGCTGAATCAAATAAATCTCCTGAAAATAGCACAAAATCTAATTTAGAAGTTATGCATATATTCACAGCCTCTTTGAAAGACTCAAAATTCAAATCCTGCATTGGTTGCTGCTTCCACCCCCCTAAGTGTACATCAGCTATGTGAGCGAATCTTACCATTTTAGTATTAATCCAATTGAGTGTTTTTAATTATTTTCATACAAAAAAGTTTATAACAGCTCAAAACTATCCCTATATATAAAATTAATTGTCTTAAAAGAGGTACAAAGTGAGATATAACATTCTTATCGGGGGTGAAGCTGGGCAGGGACCAAATATTTTAACGCAAATTATAGGTGATGCCCTTATAAAAAGTGGAAATTATGCTTTTTATTCAAGAGATTATCAATCTCTTATAAGGGGGGGACATAATTTCAATGTTCTTACTTTTTCAGATGAACCTGTATATAGCAATGATTCAAAAGTAGATATTCTAGTTTGTTTAGACAGTAAAACAGAAGAGCTCCATAAAAAAGAATTGAAAACAGGAGGGATACTTATGAAAGATTCTAAAGAAAATATGTATTATGCTGGAAGAATATTCAAGTTATTATGTTTGGATTTCAAGATTCTTGAGGAAAGCCTTAAAAAATTAGATAAAAATTTTAATGAAAATATTGTCAATGCAAAAAAAGGATATGAAGAAGAGACAAAAAATTTATGTAAAATACCTATAAGTAAAAAAAACACTTATTTTATCAACGGTAATACAGGCATTTGTAATGGGGCTTTAAACTCAGATATAAATATTTATTATGCATATCCTATGACTCCTGCAACCCCTATACTTAGTGAATTAGCAACTGTAGATGGTGTGAAGGTTATAGAATTAGAAAACGAGATTGCTGTTATTAATGCTGGTTTAGGAAGTTCAGCTTTAGGAAAAAATGTTATGGTTGGAACATCTGGAGGAGGATTTGATTTAATGACTGAAGCTTTAAGTATGGCTGGTGTTGCAGAAATACCTATTGTTGTTTATTTATCACAAAGACCTGGGCCTGGAACAGGAGTTGCAACTTATACTTCTCAAGGAGATTTGAATATGGCTTTAAATTTTGGACATGGACAATTCCCAAGAACAGTTGCAGCACCAGGAGATCCAAAAGAAGCACAAGAGATAACAAATGAAGCATTTTATTTGTCTCAAAAATTTAAAATACCTTCAATAGTACTCGGAGATAAACATCTTGCTGAGAGTTATTATACACTTGATGAAGAATCTTCTATAATAAAAATAGAGAATACAACACCGTTTATCAGATATAATAGTTATGAAAAAGATAGCTTTGGAAGTGCTACAGAAGATGCTCAAATAATAAAGGCAAATGTGGAAAAAAGATTGAAAAAATATAAGGAAATAAAAAAAGAACTTGAAAAACTCCCAAGATTTTCTGTTTATGGTGAACCAAATTCTAAAAACCTAATTGTAAGTTGGGGTTCAACTAAAGGTGCAATAATTGATGCAATAAAAGATTTAGATGTTGAATTTTTACATATAAAATACTTAGAACCTTTTTCAGATGGAATAAAAGAAAATCTTCTCAAGAAGAATCTAATACTTGTTGAAAATTCTCCAACAGGACAATTAGCTGGAATTATTTCCAAAAACACAGGACTATTTATAGAAGATAAAAACAAAATATTAAGGTATGATGGGAGACCTTTTTTTGCAGATGAATTAAAAAAAGAAATAGAAAAGAGGTTGATATGATGAAGAATAAGAACAGTAAAACAAAAGAGAAAAAAACAGGAAATAAAAAACAAAAAGAAGACAGAATGAAATTTCATACAAAACAACAATTAATCTGGATAGCATATACAACTGTATTAATGATTGTTGGTCTGGCTTTGTTCAAATATCTCCCAATGTATTTATTTGATAGCAATATATTATATGATGCATCTTATCATGTTTTATTTACAATTCTTTTATTGTACATACTCTGGTTTTTTATTGACCAGAAAAAATCCTGGAGAATCCCTTATTTCATATTTTCAGGGGCATTAATAATAATTGTAAGTCTTCAAAGAATAATTGCACAAGAACACAATGAAGTTGGAATTATCCTAGCTTTACTAATTGGAGCAATTTCAATTGTGATTCCAAGATGGAAAGAGTTTATGGGGGGTGTTAAGTTTTAATAAAATGCCGGCAAATTTAAATTCACCTACAAAAGCGAAACAGGAAGTTTCTCATTTGTCTTTGTTAAATACAAATACAAAGCCAACATGGTGTCCGGGTTGCTGGAACTTTCAGATACTTGCAGGTGTTAAAAATTTCTTAACTAAGAAAATAAAAAATGAAGAAGATAAGAAAAATTATGCTATGGTTACAGGTATAGGATGTCATGCAAAAATATTTGATTATATTAATTTAAATGGAATAAATTCACTTCATGGGAGAACTCTTCCAACAGCATTAGGTATGAAAGTTGCAAAACCTAAACTTAATGTTATTGCATTTTCTGGAGATGGAGATGCTTATGCTGAGGGAATGGAACATTTAATTCATGCTGCAAGATATAATAGCGATATAAAATATCTAGTTCACAACAATCAGGTATTTGCTTTAACAGTTGGACAACCTACTCCTGTAACAGAAGAAGGTTTTAAGGATAAAACAAATCCAAAGGGTGTTAAAGTCCCTCCAATTAATCCAATAAAATTAATGCTTTCTGCTGGAGCAACTTTTGTTGCAAGAGTTTATGCAGATGCAAAACAAATAGAAGATGTTCTTGAAGAAGCATTCAAACACAAGGGATTTGCATTTATTGAAATTATACAACCCTGTATAATTTTCCATCCTGATGCAAATTACAAAAAATACACTTACATGCTTAAAGAAAAAAAGCATAATGATAAAAGCTTTGAAGCTGCTATGAAAAGGGCACAGGAATTTGATTATAATACTCTTCATAGAAAAACAAAGATTCCTTTAGGAATATTCTACAGAGAAAAAAGAGAAGTATTTGAAGAAAATATTAAATAATACTTTTATACGATAATCTTTATAAAATATTTTTCTTAATCTCTAACATGCTTCAAGAAATTTTATTTTCTGCTTTAGTATCTCTGAGTCCATCTGAAAAGAAAGTTATAGATAATCTTCAATTGAAATTAAAAAAGGATGGTTATGATATTTCTCAATACTTAGATGACTCCCGTTTTCAAATATACACATTCAATAAAGAAAAAAAATTAATAAATTATGCTGACACAACAAAATCTTGGTATATGAAAAAAGAATCTCTTGAACAATGTGCTGATTTCATTGAAGAATATAATTTTTGGTTGAAAAGAGCTGAAGAAAAATATGGGCCTTCTCCAGAACATATTGCATCACAACTTCAGCTTGAAACCAATCTAGGGCAATACACTGGAGAACGTCCTTTAATAAACTCTTTTATATCTGTTTATTTGGACAGACCAGACAGAAGAACAGAATTTTACAAATATATAACAGATTTTTTAGATTTATTCTCAGATACAACAGATAATATAATTTATCCTAAAGATATTTTTGATATTAAGGGTTCTTGGGCTGGAGCATATGGTATTGCGCAAGGGATGCCCACTATAATAAAAAAATATGGAAAGATTGCAGATGGAGACGGAGATGGGATGTATAACCCAATGAATATTCCTGATGCTATAGAATTTGTGGGGTTATATTTATCTGATCATGGATTCAGTAAAAATCCTTCTGGTGCAATACAAAGATATAATGGGGGACATCCATTTTACGGAAGTTCTATAGGAAAACATACAGCAGAATTAAAAAAAGTTATGGAAAAAAGAAAAAGAACTCCTCTTGATAAAATAGATTATAAAATAAATTGCAAAACAAATCCTTTAGCAATAAAAATAAATCCAATAGAATCTAATAAACTTCAGAATATAAAAATAGATACAACATACCAGAAAATACAAACTAAACAACCTTTCATAAAAAAGATATTTATTAACCGTAAGATTGGAAAAGCATGATTAAAGAATAACTGCTAATTCCCAAATACACAAGCTCTCAAAAAACATTTTTTCACAACCTAATTCCTTTTCTTGATATCCCAATTCTTGAAAATTAACATCTTCCGATAAGCTGCTAGTAATTAAGAATATTTTACCTTCTTTTTCAAGATACTCTTTTGCTTCCTTGAGAAAACGTAGTATTATCTCATTTCCTTTAACTCCCCCTGTTGTTGCAACTTCTGAATCTTCTGGTTCATTTGAATCTTTAGGAAGATAAGGAGGATTAAATATTATCAAATCAAATTTACCATGAATATTCTCAAATAAATCAGAATGAACACAATTAAATCCAAGAATGTTGCAATGACTAACTGAATTTTCATTTATATCTGAAGAGAAGATATTTTCTTTTTTAACCCCTGCACTTGTTGCTGATTGAAGGTGTATTCCTGAACCTACTCCTATCTCTAAGAATTTCAAATCTGGTTTTTCATTTAATAAGTCAGGCAATTGTTCTTTTAATATTCTTGACATCAAATAAGAATCTTCAGCTGGTTGATAGATTGGAGTCATATTATTATAAAGGATAAGAAGTATAATAATCTTGGGATTATAAAATAACTGATGAATATTATCCTAATAATAATTTTTTATAAAAAGATTATCCAAGACCGATATCATTAAACAATTTTATTAAATCTTCTTTAAACAAGAAAACAGCTGCTAAAGCACCTAAAAGAAGAACCAAAACAAATACAAGAATATAGGTGATTATTTTGCTTGGTGCACGTGGAGATTCGATATAACTTGAAACATGCTGAATTACCTGTGGGCTTGCTTCTTCATTTTTATGGACAATCTCTATTTTTGAAGGAATATTTACAGGTCTTAAACCTTTTATAGCTTCTTCTATCTTGTTTGTAATATCAGAATCATTTCTATATTGGGGAGAAACATTTCCTGCTCCATAAGTTGGAGGAATAGTTTGAGAAGTTGTCTCCTCTGTCTTTGGTTGCTGAGGCAAAGTTTCTTTTTTTTCTGGTATTTTTTGAAGAGTTAATTTATCATCAAGTATGCTTACCTGAGATTGATTTTGGGGATTGTTTTCTTTTGGTTTTTCTGTTTTAGGAACACCTGCTTTTGTAGCAATGTCATCTAATTTCTCCTGTAAAGAACCATTGACACCCATAGCCTTTGGTCCAATCTTGTTATAAACTTCTTTTGCACAATCTTCAATCTCTTCTTTTTCATATCCTGCATTATAAAAAGTCATCATTGCTCTTTCAAGAGCTTGTCCTCTTGCTAAAGCAGACATCAATCCTCCTATTATTTCCTCATTTAATTTTGCCATCTTATAATTTTATCACCTTTCCATTTGAAGACAAATGGGAATTATCTTGAAATTTATAACCCATTTCACCTGCCAAATCAATTAAAGGCGCCTCCTGTTTTAAAGAACCATGTGCTGGGACTAAATGTTCTGGTTTTAACATTTCCAGTAAATCTCTTAGATCTTCTCTTCCCCCGTGTCCTGAAACATGAACATCTGTTTGCAATCTCACACCTTGTCTTCTTAATTTACTATCCATTTTTTCACGTGCATTGATATTTACACTTACAGGTATAATACTTGAAGAGAATATAAGATTATCTCCTGTTCTAAATTTAAAGGGGGTTTCTCCATTGACTATTCTATCTAATATTGAACCTTTTTCTCCCTGATGTCCAGTGCATACAACAAGATAATTTCCTCTATTTGAATCAACTTTTTTCAAAAAAGAATTTATCTGCCTTCTATACCTTATAATTTCAATTTTATTTCTGAAAGGGCACTGATTTACTTTTATTGCTGCTTCAACATACTTATTCAAACTTCTTCCAAGAAAAACTATTCTTCTTCCTGTTTTTTGCCCAAATTCAACTATACTTTTTAATCTTGCAATATGTGAAGAGAAAGTGGTTAGAAAGATTGCAGAATTTTTATCATGAATATTTCCAAGGGCATCTTCCAGTAAATTTCTAGCTATTCTCTCACTTGCTGTTCTTCTATCTGTATCAGAATATAATGCATCTACTACAAGACATTTTACTCCTGATTTTCCTAATTCCTTTAATCTTTTGTAATTTGGAGGAGCTCCAATAACTGGATGATTATCAAATTTAAAATCAAGACCATAGAAAAAAACTCCTTCTTTGGAATGCCACGCAACAAAAAGAGATTGTATTGTTGAATGAGTTGTGTTTATGAATTCAACTTTAAGATTTCCTGAGCTTCCTTTAATCTGATATGTTGAATTTTCATTAACAGTTCTTCTTTTATTTCTAACACTTATCTTTTCATCTTTAAGAATACCCTCTAAAACCGCCATTGTAAAAGGGCTTGCAAGTATTTCTGCTCTAGGATATCTGTGCGCAAGATAAGGCAAACCTCCGACGTGGTCTAAATGAGCATGCCCAATTATAATTGCTCTTACTTTATCTGACCATCCTAATTTATCAAGAACTAAGTCATTTGGTATTGCCTTTGCTGCCCTTAGCATATTTTCTGTGTAATTAACTTGTGATTCCTGTTCTTGTAATTCGACTAATGGAGGAAGATAAATCCCTGCATCAAATATAAGAACATCATCTCCAACTTTTACAGCAGTCATATTTTTTCCAACTTCTTCATAACCACCAATAGTACAAATTTCCATATTAACCTATCATTCTCTTTTATATAATATTAGAAGAATTGCTTTAAATATGTTTTTAGGAAGAGAGATTATTAAATTAAGAAGTTTTTTATAATGCTGTTTCTATATTATTTAATGAAACCCTTAATTGCATCACATAAAGAAAACAAAAGATATCTTGTTGTTAAAGGAGAAGGAAGAAATATTAAAGAAAATATTGAGAAAGCAATATTAGAGTTTTCAGGAACACTTGGAATGAGCAAATGCGGTTTAAGTTTTATTAAATCAGGTGAAGGAAAAACAATTATTTCTGTAAATAGAGAAGCAGTGGATTTGGTAAGAGCTAGTTTAGCTGTTTTTCATGAAAAAATGGAAATTTTGAATGTGAGTGGAACTTTGAAGGGATTAAGCAGATAAATTCTTTTGTTCACCGCAAAACTTAAAAACTTCTAAAAATGTTAAATTTAAACGAGAATAAAGAAAAAATAAATAATTATAAAATTCTCTTGATATACAATGGATATGCCTATGGATATGCAACATCAAGCAATGGGTTATGATAGAACAGCCACTATGTTTTCTCCAGAAGGACATTTACTTCAGGTTGAATATGCTGAAAAAACAGTAAGACTTGGGAGTTCAAGTGTTGGGATGGTTTGTTCTGATGGAGTATTTATATTGGCAGATAAAAGAATTGAAGACAAATTGATTGTTAAAGAATCTGCAAGCAAAATATCTGAAATTGATTCTCATATTATAGCAAGTTCTGCAGGAATACTTTCTGACGCAAGAATACTTATAGAAAGAGCTCAGCTTTTCTCACAGCAACATAGAGTAACTTATAATTCTCCTATAGAACCTGAATTAGTTATAAAGGAAATTGCAAATATGAAACAGCAATTCACGCAATATGGAGGGGCAAGACCTTTTGGAGTTTCAATGATGATTGCTGGAATAAATGGGAAAAAAGGAGAAGTTTTTGTAAGTGATGTAACAGGAAATTATTTTTCATATTATGCGAATGTAATTGGAGAGAATGATGATAAAATAAGAGAAGAGCTAAGAGAAAAATACAAACAAAATCTTACAATAAAACAAGGAGTTAAACTTGCACTTGAAATATTTGAGAAAGTTCAAGGACCTAAATTCAATATCAAGAAATTTGAATTATCTTATATCCCAAAAGAAGAGGCAAAATTAAAGAAGCTAGAAGGGGAAAGTATTAAAGAATTATAGAAATCAAATGACCAACACAACTGCACGTATTAAGAAAACAGGAAAAAACTTTGAAATCCTGGTTGATTTGGACGATGCATTGAAATTTAAAAAAGGTTTAAGTGCATTTATTCAGGCAGAAACTGAATTTATTTTCAAGGATATAAAGAAAGGTGAAAAGGCTTCAGAAAGTGAACTCAAAGATGCTTTTGGAACAACAGATGTTAATGAGATAGTTAAAAAAATTGTAAAGGAAGGAGAAATCCAAACAACTCAAGAATATAGAGATGCTGAACAGGAAAAGAGATTCAAACAAGTTGTAGACTTCTTAACTAAAAATGCATATGATCCTCAGACAGGGAGACCACATACAGCCGAAAGAATTAAAAATGCTCTTGAACAAGCAAATGTTAATATCAAGAATACATCAATAGAAAACCAAATTAGCGAAATTCTTGAAAAGATAAGTTCACTTATCCCAATTAAAA
>DAHVOT010000016.1 GCA_027318675.1 archaeon
CAGATTATTACACCCAATATTATAATCAAAGAACCAATTAGTAAATTAATAGTGAGTCTTGATAACTCCCCCTTTTTTTGCATAAATTATAAAAGAATTAAGAGTTTAAAAGTATTTTTCTTTCTGTTTTAGACACTTAAATTAATTAAAACAACCAAAAGATGTTATTAAAAAATTGTTGATAATTTAAACGATTTTAAGACATTTTTTTATTTTATCGTCGATAAAATATCAGAAAGGTTTATAAAAGCAATTTTCTTTTTCAGTACATAATAAAGAGAAATGATATAAAAATATCAAGATTTTTCAAAACATGGGAGAAAAAAAAGATTATACTGCTGACGATATTAAGGTATTGGAAGGCTTAGAAGGAGTTAGAAAAAGGCCAGCAATGTATATTGGTTCAACAGGAAAAGAAGGATTACATCATTTAGTTTATGAAGTAGTAGATAATTCAGTAGATGAAGCTTTAGCAGGATTTTGCACTAAAATAAAAGTAATACTAAACAAAGACGGTTCTGTGACAGTAGATGATGATGGAAGAGGAATCCCAGTAGACCCTCACCCAACTTACAAAGTGCCTGCAGCACAAATAGCTCTAACTAAACTACATGCAGGAGGGAAATTTGATAAAAAATCTTATGCAATTTCAGGAGGACTTCATGGAGTTGGTGTTTCATGTGTTAATGCACTCTCAAAAAAGTTAATTCTTGAAATAAAACGTGATGGCAAAATACATCAACAAGAATATTCTAGAGGAGATCCAACAACAAAAATGAAGATTATTGGAAATGCTACTGGGACTGGAACAAAAATAACATTCTACCCAGATGAACAAATATTCTCAACAACAACTTTTGACTTTAAAACTCTTGAAACAAGATTCAGAGAGATAACTTTCCTTAATGCAGGATTAAAAATAGAATTAAGGGATGAAATAAAAGATACAACTCAGGAATTTTTTTCAAGTGGAGGATTAGTTGAGTTTGTAAGATGGATAAATAAATCTAAAGAAGTATTACATAAACCTATTTACTTCAAAAGAGAAATGAACAATGGAGCAATAGAAATAGCAATACAATACAATTCAACATATCAAGAAAATATTTTTGGATTTGTAAACACAATTAATACTGTTGAAGGCGGAACCCATATTTCAGGATTTAAGACTGCTCTTACAAGAGTTATAAACGATTATGCAAAGAAAAAAGAATTACTTAAGAACGATTCATTTTCAGGAGATGATGTGAGAGAAGGATTAACTGCAATAGTAAGTGTCAAACTTTCAGAACCCCAATTTGAAGGACAAACAAAAACAAAATTAGGAAATTCAGAGATAAAGGGTCTTGTTGATTCAATTGTAACATCTGCTTTAACAGAATTTTTTGAAGAAAATCCGCAAGTAGCAAAAAAGATAGCAGATAAATCTCTTGAAGCTGCTAAAGCAAGACTTGCCGCAAAAAAAGCTAAAGATTTGGTTAGAAGAAAAAATGCATTTTCATTAGGAGGATTACCTGGAAAACTTGCAGACTGCTCAGATAAAAAATCAGAAGAAACTGAATTATATTTGGTTGAAGGGGAAAGTGCAGGAGGTTCTGCTAAAATGGCAAGAAACAAAGAAATGCAAGCTATTCTCCCATTAAGAGGTAAAATACTTAATGTTGAAAAAGCAAATCCATCCAAGGCTCTTTCAAGTGAAGAAATAACAAATATGATTACAGTAATAGGGACAGGAATAGGAGAACAATTTGATCAAGCAAAGATAAGATACGGAAAAATAATAATGATGACTGATGCAGATGTTGATGGAGAACACATAAAAACTCTTCTTCTAACTTTCTTTTTCAGATTCATGCCCCAATTAATAGAACACGGACACATTTATGCTGCAATGCCTCCATTATACAGAGTAAGAAAAGGGCAAAAAGATGTTTATGTCTACACAGATGAAGAGCTTAAAAAAGTAACAGCAGAATTAGGAGTAACAGAAGGGGGAGTTACACGTTTCAAAGGTTTAGGAGAAATGAACTCTAATCAATTATGGGATACAACAATGAATCCCAAAACAAGAAAAATAAAAAAGATATATATTGAAGATGCAATTGAAGCAGATAGAATATTTACAATGCTTATGGGAGATGATGTACAGGCAAGAAAAGATTTTATTCAAGAAAATGCACACGAGGCTAAACTAGATATTTAAAAAATAAAATGGAAAAAACACTTGTAGTATCAATAATAGAAAACAGCAAAAAAGAAGTGCTTTTACAGAAAAAAACAATGGATTATCCTATTTATCCAGGAGCATGGTGTTTTGTAGGGGGAGAAGCAGAATCAGAAGATTTTCACAAAGAAATGTTAAGAGAAATGAAAGAAGAGCTTGGAATTAAACTAGATATAAAATTCATATTCACTGAAAAAATATTAGATAAAAGATATAAATATACATTTTATGTATTTTTAGCTAAATTAAATGATTTATCTAAAATAAAAATAGGAGAAGGGGCAGGAATTGCTTTCTTCGAAAAAAAAGAATTAAATACAATTAAAATGCATCCAGAAACAAAAAAAATATTAACAAAATATTTCAAGAGATTTTAAAATGGCAAAGAAAGGAAAATTAGCAACACCTGCATGGATATTAGAAGGATACGATTCACCTGAAGAATATGCTAAAGCTAAAGGAAAATCAACTCCAGATAAAAAACAAGGAAAAACTTTCAAGATAAAAGTTTGTCCAAAATGTAATAGCGATAATGTTGCAATAACCTTAAGCAATATGGATTTTGAAGAAGAAAGCAATACTGGAAAACAATGGGAATGTAAAAAATGTAAATGGACAGGAACAAATGTCAAGGAAAAAGAATTAACTGAGGATGAACTTATGGAACACTTAGATAAAAAAGGGGAGGAAGTTGCATAAGATGACCCCAAACATCGATCCAAAAATTGAAGAAAATTTGAAAAAAGGAATTGTTCCTACAGAAGTTTCTGAAGAAATGAAAAAATCTTATCTCGATTACGCTATGAGTGTTATAATCTCAAGAGCTATTCCAGCAATTGAAGATGGATTAAAACCAGTTCAAAGAAGAATATTATACTCAATGCATTTAATGGGACTAAAACCAAACACCCCTACAAAAAAATCTGCAAGAATAGTTGGAGACGTCATAGGTAAATATCATCCTCATGGAGACACTGCAGTTTATGATGCAATGGTAAGAATGGCTCAAGAATTCTCTTTAAGATATCCTCTTGTTTACGGACAAGGAAATTTTGGGTCAATAGATGGTGATCCTCCAGCTGCTTACAGATACACAGAAGCAAAACTAATGCCAATCTCAAGTGAACTTTTACAGGATTTAGAAAAAGACACTGTAGGACATGTTCCTAATTTTGATAATTCTTTGAAAGAGCCAGAATTACTTCCTGGAAAACTTCCTGCATTAATTCTCAATGGAGCTTCAGGTATTGCTGTAGGTATGGCAACGAATATACCTCCTCACAACTTAACTGAAGTGTGTGATGCCATAAATGCTTACATTAAAAATCCTCAAATAAGCTTTGAAGAATTAGCAGAAATTATGCCTGGTCCTGATTTTCCTACAGGAGGAAGTGTACAAGGAGATATGATTTCATTATACCAAACAGGAAAAGGAAAATTAATAATGCGTGGTAAAACAACAACTGAAACAGTAAACAAAAGAGATGCTGTTGTTATAACTGAGATTCCTTATATGTTAAATAAAACAATTCTTGTAGAACAAATAGCTCAATTAATTCAAGATAAAAAAATAAAAGATATATGGGACTTAAGAGATGAGTCTTCTAAAGGCAAAATAAGGATTGTGTTAGAATTAAGAAAAGAAGCTGATCCTAAATTTGTAATAAACTCTTTATACAAATATACAAGACTCCAGGATTCTTTCAATGTTAACTTCTTAGCACTTGATGGTGGCAAACCAAAAGTAATGAATCTTAAAGAAGTTCTTGATGCCTATGTTAAATACAGAAAACAGATAATAATTAACAGAACAAAATTTGAATTAAAGAAAGCAAAAGAAAGGCAAGAAATAGTTGAAGGGCTTTTAATTGCACTCAAATACATTGATGGAGTAATAAATTTAATAAAAAAATCCAAAACAGCTGCAGAAGCTTCTGAAGCACTTATGAAAAAGTATGAATTAACCAAAAAACAAACTCAAGCTATTCTTGAAACAAAATTACAACAATTAACTTCTATGGAAGTTGAAAAACTAAAAAAAGAAGCAGAAGAATTAAAAGAAAAAATAAAAGAATACGAATCAATTTTAGCAGACATAAAAGAAGTTCTTAAGATAATAACAAAAGAGGTAAATGAATTAAAGAAAGAATATGGGGACAACAGAAAAACCCAGATTCTTAAAAATATAAAAGAGATAAAAGAAAAAGACTTAATCCAAGAAAAAGAAGTTGTGATAACAATAACAGACAAAGGATATTGTAAGAGAATGGATGTTCAATCCTACAAAGAACAAAACAGAGGAGGAAGAGGGGTTATTGGAAGTGATTTAGCTATGGGAGATTTTGTTAAACAATTAATTACCTGTTCAACTCATGATTATTTAATGTTCTTCACAAGCAGAGGAAGAGTTTTATGGCTTAAAGCATATGACATTCCTGTAGCTGAAAGATATAGTAAAGGTAAAGCGCTTATCAACATGCTTGGGTTAAAAGATGAAAAAGTTACAAATGTAATTTCTGTAAAGAACTTCGAAGATGATTTATTTATGGCAACTAAATTAGGAGTTGTAAAAAAAACACCATTAAGTAATTTCTCTAATCCAAGAGCTTCAGGAATAAAAGCTCTTAATTTACCAAATGATAATTCAGACTTTTTAATTGGAATCGAAGTAGTAAAAAAAGATCAAGAAGTTCTTCTAGCTACTAAACATGGTAAAGCAATAAGATTCAATTCTAATGATGTAAGACAAATGGGAAGGTCAAGCTATGGTGTTACAGGAATAAAAATGGACAAAGGAGATGAAGTTGTAAGTCTTGAGATTCTAGATACTCCTGCAATTCTTACAATAACAGAAAAAGGATATGGTAAAAGAACAGAAGTTCAAGATTATAGAAAAACAGCAAGAGCTGGAAAAGGGGTTATAAATGTTAAAATATCTGACAAAACAGGAAACGTAGTTACAACTGTTTCTGTAAACGATAAAGACGGAATAATTGTAACAACAGCTAAAGGAATAGTCATAAGAACTTCTCTTGAAAGCATAAGGGTAATGGGAAGAGCTGCACAAGGTGTAAGAATTGTTAAACTCCAGGAAGGAGATCAAGTAACAGATTTAACAAGAGTTGTTGAAGAGATTTAAAAATAAGATTTTTAATTAAAAAATTATTCTTCTTCACTATCTTCATCAATTATTTCAAGCTTCTTTATAGAACTAAAAGGTATAAATCCCTTGTATTTCATATCATCACCATCAAACTCATACAACTCGACAACCTTCTTTTGATTATCAATAACTCCTGTAACTTCATCTGAATCCTCCTCAGATGTTACAAACTCAATTCTAAAACGCAGTATTTTTCCATCATTTTCCATTTTAATTGTATTTATTCTCCTTTATTTTTCTCTTATATGCTATTCTCAGCATCTTTTTTAAATTTTTATATGATTGTGGATTTGTTTCCCTAAGATTCATCAAAAAAGAGGAATATTCTCCACCTTCACTATGTATAACTCTTATTCTACTCTCAAGTTTACTCATCCGCTTATTTTCAATTGCTTCTATACCTGCCTTGTAAAAAACATAAAGTGAATTAGCATTTAAATTCAAATCTCTGTATGAATCAACTGCTTCCATAATTGAAATAAGAATAAATGACTTATAAATGTGTTTCTCTTCTTTGTATCTCTCTTGCTCTCTCAGCTCTGTGTCTTCTCTGTCTTTGTTTTTCTGTTGCAATCATTATTATAACAAAGATAATTAATCCAAATAAAAGAATAGAAATATATTCCAATGTCCCAAGATTTATTCCAAGATAACTTACTCCCATATTTTTCTCAAATAATCAAGGTTTTTATTTATTATTATACTGAGAAATAGTTTATTGTTAAAATAAATTAAAATTCATTGAAACTCATGCTTAGATTTTCAGAATTAAATTTGACTCTCACAGAACTAAATCCTCTTTCATCTATTTTACTCACTATCTTTTCAAGATATTCTAATTTGTCTTTCCATTCTCCAGGATTAGTTGAAATAGAATATTGGAATTGCTCTTTATCATAAATATTTGCTCCTAAAGAGGCACCATTCATAAAATCAACATAAAATTCAGCACTAAACTCTCTATATCTCTTAGAATAAAGAAATCCCTTTAAATTACGTGAAGCTCCTGTATTATTCTCAATATTTTTGCTGTTCTTATTTAAAACTAACTTAAAATCAGGATATTTTTCTTTTATTTGATTTAATACAATTTCATCAACACAATAATCTGTTTCAAGTTCTGTCATGAGTTAAAATAAAAATAAGGGTTTTTATTTCTTCTGGTAGGAATAAACGTAATTTATTTTTTCTTAATGCTCTTCAATATTCCTATCAAATCTTTAAATTCATTTATCTCAAAATCAGCTCCGCTTTTTCCATTTGCTGGTTTTTTCAAATCTTCAACTCCATATCTTGCAAAACAAGTTTTTATTCCAAGTTTTTTTGGAGTTTGAATATCTCTTTCAATTCTGTCCCCAACCATAATTGCTTCTTCTGGTTCAATATTAAAATGCTTCAATGCTGCATTAAATGGAACAGTAGAAGTTTTTTGTCTTTTAACATCACTCTTTGTTAAAACCAAATCAAAGAATCCATCCAACTTAGCCATAATTAATCTTGTCCAGGCTTTCATTGCAGGAGCATCACTCACAACAGCAAGTTTATACTTTTTTTTCAGAACTTTAAGTGTGGATATAACTCCTTCATAAGGTATAACTTGTTCCTCTTTAACTAATCTATAAGCAAGAACACCTGAAGCCATAATTTTATAATCAATTTTTCCATTATATTTCTTTATTATTTTCTCAAAAACGTCTCTATATTCCATTCCTTTCTTAGCATATATTGCATAAATTTCTTTCATTGCATCTTCTTTCTCCATTTTCAAACCAGCAGAAATCATTGCTTCAACAGCTGCTTCGCAGCTCTTTCTTTTCATTTTCATAAAATCAACCAATGTATTATCAATATCAAATAGAATTGCTTTAATCATCAATAAATAAAGAAAATATATTTTAAAAATATGTCTAAATCAAAAATTAAAAACTAACACTTACCGACAACATGCTTCCAAGCATTGCAATATCTTGTTACTTCTTGTTCAACTTCGTGTTCAACTTCTTCTTCGACACATTTCTTTGCAGTTGGAGCAACTACAGTGAATAGAACGTAAACATCATCCAAATTATAAATCTCCTTAGCATCTTCAGAAAGAATGCCTGAATTCCATACTGAAATAACTTCTGTTTGTATAGGTCTTATTAGATTTTCAGTACAAATAGGAAAAGAATATTTTGCACTTAAGCTATCTGTCAATTCTTGGACTAACTCAGAATCTTCAACTATCTGATTAAAAGAATCAAGTGCATTATTACCTTCTTCAAAATCTTTTATAAAGTAAGCATTAACATTCAAACAATAAACTCCTTTCTCCTCACCTGTATTTCTTATATTTGCAAACATATATGGGCCCAAATCAGAATATCTGTATAAAGCTACTCCTTCTGAAGATTCAATATTTGAAGCTCCAGCATATTTTAATCCTGTTCTAAAATTAGCTGCGAAAGGAATTTCAACATCTTCGCAGTTTTCAACAGAAACATTTTCCTTTACAGCATTAGTTGTAGTGTAAGGTACCTGTATGATAATAAGAACCAAAGCAATTAATACAATAAGCAAAAGAAGTGAAATAGCTTGCAAATTCCAAATTGATTTCTTCTTTTCCTCTTTCACATTCTCTTTATTTTTTTCTTTCACTTTCTCTTTTTCTTCTTTTTCCATGCAAAATAAAAACAAAAAGGGTATATAAAACTTATTTAGATTTTTTCATCACTCTCGATAAATGAAATTTTTATAAAAAATAGAAAAATTAATTCTTTTCTTTCTTCATCTCTATAATCTTCTTTCCACCCATATAAGGTTGAAGAACTTTAGGAACTTTTATTGAACCGTCTTTCTGCTGATTGTTTTCCATTACAGCAATCAGGGCTCTTGGGCTTGCAAGAACAGTATTATTTAATGTATGTGCAAAATATCTTTTTCCTTTGTTTTCAATTTTAATATCCAATCTTCTTGCCTGAGCATCAGTTAAATTTGAACAACTTCCAACTTCATAATATTTCTTCTGTCTTGGACTCCACGCCTCCACATCACAAGATTTAGATTTCAAATCAGCTAAATCTCCAGAGCAGCATTCAAGAACTCTTACAGGAACATCCAGACTCTTGAAAACCTCAACTGTAAAATCTTTCATCTTTTCATACCAATCATAAGATTCTTCAGGCTCACATATCACAATCATCTCTTGTTTTTCAAACTGATGCAATCTATAAAATCCTTTTTCTTCTATACCATGAGCTCCAATCTCTTTTCTGAAACAAGGGCTATAAGAAGTTAAAGTTACAGGTAAATCTTTTCCTGTAAGTGTTTTACCGATAAATCTCCCAATCATTGAGTGCTCAGATGTGCCTATTAAATACAAATCCTCTCCTTCAATTTTATACATCATATTTTCCATTTCTGTAAAACTCATAACACCTTCAACAACTTTTCTTCGTATCATGAATGGAGGTAGAACATAGCTAAATCCTTGTTTTATCATATAATCCCTTGCATAAGCCAACATAGCAGAATGTAATACTGCTAAATCTCCAGTTAAAAAATAAAATCCATTTCCTGAAGTCTCTCTTGCAGAATCAAAATCAACTCCATTTAATTTTTCAGCTAATTCAGCATGATTAAAAACTTCGTAATCGGGAACTTCAGGTTTTCCAATTCTTTTAAGCTCAACATTTTCTGAACTATCTTTTCCTAATGGGACAGATTCGTGAATAATATTTGGTATCTTGTACATAATCTGCCTTATATCTTCTTCAATCTTTTTTCTTTTCTCACCAATTTCAGCTATTTTATCTGGTATTTCTTTTGCTCTCTTAAGAAGTTGTGAAGCTTTCTTCTCATCTTTTTTCTTCTTAGCTTGATTTATCTCTTCAGAAACCTTGTTTCTTTCACTCCTCAATCCATCCTCTTCATATTTCAATTTTCTCCACTTTTCATCTAAAACAAGAACTTCATCTACAAGTTTCAATTTATCGTTCTGAAACTTATTTTTCATATTCTCTTTTACAGCTTCCGGATTCTCTCTTAAAAATTTAATATCAATCATAAAAAACACCAACAAAAGCAGATATTTAAATTTATTGAGTATTTATTGGTTAGACTTATAACTAAAACATTTAAAAAATAAAACTCCTTTAATATTTAATCATGGCAATAATAGAAGGAGGTGTAATTCATTTGGGGGTTACTGAAGCTTATCAGGCATTTATGTCAAGTTTACATCCATGGCTTCAGACATTCATAAACATAGGACTTCTTGCACTTCTTATAGCACTATTTTTTATATTTATCTGGAAACTTTATCATATTATCTCCAAAAAAAATCTTATTGAACTTAACTTAAGACAGTATAATACTGCAAAACACCCTGGATTTAAAAAATTCATGGGAACAATATTATATTTCCTTGAATACATTATAATCTTCCCTTTCTTTGTAATTTTCTGGTTTTCAGCATTTATAATATTTGTAATTCTTCTTGCAAAAGAACTTGATTTTGCAACTGTTCTTACAATTTCAACAATAGTTATTATTGTAATAAGAGCTACAGCATATTACAAAGAATCACTTTCTAGAGAAATATCCAAACTGCTCCCATTCACTCTTTTAGCAGTTGCAATAACTGAAAAAGAATTTTTCAACTTTGAATCCATATTTGCAAGAGCAGCAGAACTTCCTTTATTCTTTGAAAATATACTAATATACATAGGAGTCATAGTTGCTGTAGAAGTGTTATTAAGATTCTTTGATTTCATTTTTTCTTTATTCAAAGAAAACGAGATTGAGAAAGAAGGAATAAAAAAAGAATATAATGAACTAATAGTTCCAAAAAGAGAATATTAATCAGCTCTTCTCAACTCTTGGATGCTCTTCTCCTCTCTTTGCAGCATCTTTAAGCATCTTTATGTGTTTTTCTCTCTCTTCTTCATAACCCTTACTATTCTTAATATCTGTAATCATCTTTGAAACGTACTCTCCACCCAAGAAATGAGGAGTAAGAACATAATCTGCTCCATTCTTGTATAAGTCAAGAGCATCATCAATTAAATGAGCTCTAGAAATTATTATTGCATTCTTGTTAACTTTTCTTATTGCATCTATTAAAACAAGATTAGTCTCATAATCAGGAACTGTTGAGACTGCAAGTTCAATACCTTCCAAAGGCAATTCATTTAAAAAATCTAAATCATCAACATCTCCATATAGACAAGGTATCTTAAATTTGCTCAAAGTTGATATTGTGTCAGGATTAAAATCGACTACAAGATATTTCTTGTTAGATTGTTTCAAAGAATTAAGTATACTAAATCCAATTCTATTATATCCGAACAAAATTGCATCATATTTCTTTTCAAGAACACTATCTTTCCCATTAACCTTTTTCCTCTCAAATATATTTACAAACCATTTCATCTTCTCATAAAATTTCTGTGAATAAGTGACCATATAAGTTGAAATCAATATAGTTATTATCATTGTTAAAATTACAATCTGTAAAATATTATTTCCTATATGTCCTACTGATACTCCCAAGAACAAAACAATCAATGAAAACTCAGATATTTGTGCTAAACAAGTACCTGCAAGGAAATTTGTTCTTTTAGTGTATCCAAACAAAGCTGAAGTGCTCATGACAACAATTGGTTTTAAAATTAAAACCAATGCAGAGAATATTAAAGCAGGTATAATTATTTCTCCTATGCTTGAAAAATCAGCATTAAATCCGAATATTAAAAAGAATATAATCAAAAAGAAATCTCTCAATGGACTTATTCTTGAACTTATTTCAGGACTATAGGGAGTCATTGAAAGTGCAATGCCTGCAACTAAAGCTCCTATCTCAATTGAAAAACCAAGGTAATTAAATAATGCAGCAACAACAAAACACCAACAAACTGAAAAAAGGAAAAGCAATTCACGAGACCTTGCAAGTCTTTTAGTAAATAGAGGTAAAATAAATCTTCCAGATAAAAGCAAAGCAATTATTACACCAAAACCAATAAATAAATTAATTAAAGCAAAATCTGAAGAACCACTTGAATTTGAAGTTGAAGAAATAAACATGAGTACACCTGCAGCAACTAAATCTTCAACAATTAAAACACCTATTGCAATTTTAGCATACAACGATTCTAAATCCTGTTTATCAGACAAGATTTTCATAATTAAAATTGTACTTGAAAATGAAAGAGCTATCCCAATATAAACAGAATTTATAATGCTGAAATCAAGAAGTACATGAGCAATAAAGAAAGAAACTCCAAAAGTAAAGATTATCTCTGCTAAACCAATAACAAGAGAAGGTAAACCAATTTCTCTTAAATTCTTTGGATTAAGATGTAATCCAACCATAAAAAGCAAAAAAGCAATTCCAAACTTTGAAAGAGTGTTTATGACATCAGTTTCAAGACCAAATTTTATTATAAAAGGACTTATTAAAATACCTGCTATTATATATCCAATAAGAATAGGCTGTTTAAATAAACTAAATATATATGAAATAATAAATGCAAATAACAAGATTACTGCCAGCTGAATGAATATTTGTTCCAAATTGTATCCCTCTTATTAATAAAAACTAAAGAAATATCATATAAAAAGCTTTTTAAACCATTTCATAATAAATGTAATATGGCAAAAGTAAGGATAAAATTGAATAGTACAGACATAAATATGTTAAACAATATTTGTGATTCTATAAAAGATATTGCAAAGAAATCAGGGATAACCATAAGCGGACCTGTTCCTCTGCCAACAAAAAAGCTTAAGATAACAACAAGAAAATCTCCATGTGGAAATGGAACAGCTACATTTGATAATTTTGAGATGAGGATTCACAAAAGATTAATTGACCTACCCGCTAATGAAAAAATACTTCATCATATTGTAAGAATGCAAATACCTAAGTCTGTTAATGTTAAGATAGAAATGAAGGATTAAATAAATTATTTCAACAAAAACATTTAAAAAATAAATTCAACATATTAATCAATGCATTTAAAAATCTGGGGATATATATTGATTTTAATCATTGCAGTAATTGGGTTAATCGGTATGGCAAAAATAACAGGAAACATGACAGGAAAAGCAATAAGTTCTGGAACACAAGTAAAGCTTGAAACAAACTATGGAAATATAGTTATACAATTATACGATGATATGCCTGTAACTTCAGGAAATTTTGCTAAACTTGTTTCAGAAGGATTTTATGATGGAGTTATCTTTCACAGAGTAATTGAAGACTTTATGATTCAGGGAGGAGATCCAACAGGAACAGGAAGAGGAGGACCAGGATATACTATAAAAGATGAATTCACACATAAAGGTGGAAATAAAAATACCAGAGGAACTATATCAATGGCAAATGCAGGACCAAACACAGGGGGCTCACAATTCTTCATAAATTTAGTTGACAACAACTACTTAGATTCAAAACATCCGGCATTTGGAGAAGTAGTACATGGGATGGATATTGTTGATAAAATTGCTTCTGTACAAACTGATTCAAGTGATAGGCCTTTACAAGAAGTTAAAATAATCAGAGCTACTATTTTGAAATAAAATATTTCTACAATTTCAGATTTTTATCTTGGAATCTGCAACTTTATCAGAATGAACATTCATATCTCCGCTGGCTAAACAATCCCAGCAAGTATGAACACTTCCGTCTGGCTCTTTAACTATTCCAGTTCCATGACATTTTGGACAAGTTTCTTTCATATAAATTAAAAATATAACTAGTATTTAAGATTATTTACTCTAAGAAATATATAAACCCAATAAATTTATAACTGAAAAAAGGTTTAGCTAGAAATGGAAACAGGAAAAAAAGAGGAAAAAGTAGACTTAAGGGAAGGAAATATAAGCCTTTTGGTCCAGTCTTATGATTACCTTTTCTCTGATTTTGACCCAAGAGATTACTCTCAGAAAATACTTTCAGAAGATTTCATAGAAGAATGTAAAAGGGCTGTAAGAGAAAAAGAAGACAAAATAGAACTAATTCTTTTACACCCAAAAGATAAAAGAAACGTAAAAGATGAAATAAAAATAAAAAAAAGATTAAAATAAAGAAAATTAAGAAAACAGGATTTTTCTGGTTCTCAATGGGTGCACTAATAATGATACTTGCAACCTTTCTTACAGAAAAAACTAATTTTTTCCTAAGGCTTTTAGAAGTAATGGCAGTCCCTGCAAGCTGGTTCTTTTTCTGGGAGGGTTTAGGAAAAATAATAATTCTTTCAAATGAAAAAATGCCAAATTATGAATTCTATAAAAAGATGTCAAAAGCAAATATAATATTTGCAGACTACTAAATCAATAACTAATTCAATATATACCTCTGCTCACGAAAACATTTATAAAACAACATAATATCTATTATGTATGGAAAAAGATATAGGTAAGATAAGAAAAAACGATACAACAGAAGTTGTTGTAAGAATTGATGATTTCGGAGGAAGAAAAGGACTTACAATAAGAGAGTTCGTTACTTCTGATAGATATACTGGATTCACAAAAGCAGGTGTAAGAATAGGAGCAGCAGATTTTGTTGCTTTCAGAGAAATGATTAATTCAATTGCTCTAAGTGATATGAATGAACCAGCAGAATCTCAACCAGCTTCAAAAGAAACAAAAACAAGAGCAAAGAAACCAGCAGCACAAGAAGAATTACCTGATTATTAATCAACTTCTGAATTAATTTAACTTCCAAAAACTTTAAAACATATTTCAAATTGTATATGTTATGAAAAGACAAACAAAAAGCACACTTCTTACTATCTCGATAATTTTGGGAATAGCTATAATTGTAATTTTATCTCTAAGTGATAAACCTCCTCAAACAGACCAAGAAGTTGCAAAATGTATTGGCTCTAAATCCATACTTTACACTCAATTGGGCTGTCATGCATGTGAAGCTCAGGAAGAGCTTTTTGGAGAAAACTACCAATATCTAGAAGTAATTGATTGTTGGTATAATCACCAACCATGCATAGATGCAAATATAACTGCAACTCCAACATGGATAATAGGAAAAGAAAGAGCTGTAGGAGTTCAGACAATTGAAAAATTAAAAGAATTAACAGGTTGTTAAATTTAAATGGTTGCATCAGAAACATTCACTCTTGGAAGGATAACTCTTCTTGCACTTGCAGATTCTGTAAACCCTTGTGCAATAGCTGTTCTTGCTATGGTTTTAATATCTATTCTCATTGCAAATCCAAAAAGTAAAAATAAAGTCCTCTTTGCAGGACTAGCTTTCTCACTTGCAGTATTCATAGGGTATTTAGCATACGGAGTGGTAATAATTCAATTTTTCAAGGTATTTGCCGAATTTTTAAGAGAGAGTTCAAAATATGTTTATAATGGTTTAGCAATATTAGCTATGATTATTGGAGCATTAAACATAAAAGACTTTTTCTTTTACAAAGCTGGAAGTTTAGGAACAGAGATGCCAATTTTTATGAGACCAAAAGTAAAAAAGATAATTGGAAATATAACCTCTCCTAAATCTGCATTTTTAATAGGATTTATTGTAACATTATTTTTGTTACCTTGTACAATAGGCCCTTACATTGTGGCTTCAGGTTTACTATCTGAATTAGGAACAATGGGAGCTCTACCCTGGCTATTGTATTATAACCTTGTTTTCATACTCCCTATGATAATCATAACCCTAATTGTATATTTTGGATTAACAAGAGTTGAAGATGTTTCAGGGTGGAAAGAAAAGAACATTAAGATACTTCATTTAATTGCAGGAATCTTGTTATTCTTAGTAGGGCTAGGGATCTTGCTTGGCTGGATATAAGCAATTAACATATTCTATAATATTTTTATACCCTCTAAAGCTATATGCACTATTAGGAGATATAAGACAAGGCATTATCCTTTCAGAATCAGAGAAGACTTCTCTAAATTCAACCCCTCTCTCTTTCAATTCTTTGGATGTCTTTGCACTCTCTTTACCTTCATCTCTCAACAAAGTTAATTTTTCCAAAGCCATATTTAAGTTATCTGAAAACCATTTAAATAAATTGTTGTAATGCCACGAAATATCAAAAATAAATTTAACTTTTAGAAAATGAATAACAAGATTTTTAAATAGAATTCACATAAAAAAAATTAGTAAGAATAAAATATGATACAAGTATCATTAGACAGCGAACCACCCCCCAATTTCAGAGGGAAAAAAGAAGTGAAAAAGAGGAGTAAAAATCTTCCACAATTGGTTTTTTCTTTAAAAAATAAAGATAATAGCAATTCTCTAAGAGACGCTAATAACAAAAAACTCGAAGATAAAATAAAAAATAATTCTTCAAACACTTCTTCTACAGAAGATTATTCTGCTCTTGAAAGATATTCTTCAGAAGAAAATACAGACTTCTTCCAAAAGAACACTCAATTATCAAATTTAAATCACAGCAATGCAGATTCAGATAAGATAATTATAAAATATCCAAGAGTGCATGAAACAAACTTAACAGAAAATTCAGAAAATTTAAACTTTTATTTCAAAAACAGCGAATATAATTTTATTTTTTCACAAACA
>DAHVOT010000017.1 GCA_027318675.1 archaeon
AAAAGCGATAATTCTTAATGAGAAGAGTGTAGCAAAATTATATGGAGAAGAAAATTTATTTTCACTTAAATTATCAGAGGGTTATAAAGAAGTATCTTTTGGTACAGGTCAATTTGTTTATTCTGGTAGAACTAAAGAAAGAGTAGCAAGGTTTTGGGCATTTTACAATCCTAATGGAAATATTTCTACACGAGAAGTTAGCAAATTTGTAACATTGCCGGACCCTTTCCCAGTTAGAAATGTTCCCAGTAATAATAATTATCCAAAAGATGAATTTGAAAAATATATTAAAGATAAAAAAATAAAATTAACAAATAAAATGAATTTAGCTGAATTAGTTAAACTCAATTAAAACCAACAATTTTAAAAATGCAATATTTCTATATGGAGCATGGTAATAGAATTAACAAACGGTAAATTCGGTGAATTCATAAAAGAAGGAACAGTCTTAATTGACTTTTATGCTGACTGGTGCATGCCTTGTGTTATGATGGGCCCTATTGTCGAAGATGTTGCTGAAAAGTTTGAAAAGAAAAAATTAAAGGTTGGTAAAGTTAATGTTGAAGACGGGCATGAGATAGCTCAGAAATTTGGAGTTTCATCTATTCCTAATTTTGTAATGTTTAAAGATGGAAAAGTTGTTGGAAACTTTGTTGGTGCAATGAGTGAAGAAGATTTCAGTGAGAAAATACAAAAGCTTTTGTAAATTTTGATTTGAATTTATACTTAAAATATAATAATTCTTATAAATGCTAGATTATTTTAAATATAATGGATTTTGAAAGCAATATGGGTAATGATTATTTAAATGAAGATTCTGATTCTCCTCAAAAATATTTTATAACATATAAGAGTTTAGCTAATGGTTCAACTGCTATAATTAGTGGAGAAGCGATTAGTAGATGTAATGCAGAAGAATTATTTAATTCAAAGATTTATAATTGCGAAGTAATCAAGATACAAACAAGAGATGAATGGGTAGATGATCTTGGAATCGACCTCGCTAAAGGTTTAATGAAGCACATTAAGACACTTGATAGTGTTGTTAGTGAAAATTAGAAAACTTGCTTGAATACTTCATTCATATATCTTATTGCCCAATTTCTTAAGAATAATGCTCCAGGATAATGGTCTATGTTATGCTGAGAATATGTAAGAATTTTTGAATAATCTCCAATTTTTTCATATTCAAATTCTTTTAATTTTTCATTCGGGAATTTAATATACAATTGACCGAAGGATAGACAGTTTTCATCATCTTCATTAAAATAAATGCTTCCTCCAGCATTTCTGCTTATTGAAAAACATTGAACTAATCCATTATCCATAAAATTTACATCATCTTCCCAAAAATTGAGCATTTGATGACCGAAGTTCTTTTCTATAACTGGCTTTTCTTTTAGAAATACATTATATATCCATTCTTTTTTTTGAGAATCTTCTGGAATGTATTTACTTAAATCATCATACCAATCTTCTGCTACTTCCGGAAAAATTCTTTGAGCTATTGAAGTATCTATCTTTAAGTTTGGATCTAAAAGTCTTGGATGTATTGGAATTTGGAAGCAGGTTTCATTTAATATGGGCAATTCTTGTTTTCTTAAAAACAATTCTTCTAGTTGCATTGTTTTAGTTAGATTGACTTTATTATAAATATAATTATAGCGAATTGGTTAATTTTATAAAGTATTTACATCTTTTTCTGAGATATGGCTCCGTAGCTCAGCCTGGCTAGAGCACTGGACTTTTAATCCAGGTGTCGTGGGTTCAAATCCCATCGGGGCCATATTAATTTTATTTTAATATTTTAAATTGATTTGAACCTTGGGGTTTAACATCGAATTTATGAGGTGTTAGGTCGAGCGTACATTTGTATTTTTGTAAATGTAAGTAGTAATCTGAAAAAATGTAGTGTATAATATGAATGCAAAGGTTTAAAAACCAATTTTTGCTATCTTTCATTATCACAAAGTTGTTAAATATTTATCCTGTGGCCTAGGTGCTGGGGATTAAATGACATACACAGTTAAGATGCACATTCTACAACCTAAACACACAAAACTCAATGAAAAAGAAATTCAAGAATTGTTAAAGAAATTTAATATCGCTAAATCTCAACTTCCAAAAATTTTACTTAATGATGCTGCTCTTCTAAATATGAATTGTGCAATAGGAGACGTCGTAAAAATTGAAAGAACAGAAGAAGATAAAGTAAATTTGTATTACAGGGTTGTAGTATAGGATTATTAAATGGAAAAAAAAGGACATATAATAGTTAAAAATTATTTAAAAGAACACTCTTTAGTTGAATCCAATATTATTTCATTTAATAATTTCATAGAAAAAAAACTTCAGGAAATAGTTGATGAAATTTCAGAGACAATTACTAATGAAGAGTTTGAAATAACTTTAGGTAAAATTGAAGTAGGTAAACCAAAAGTTACTGAGGCAGATGGAAGTGCATCTTTGATAACTCCTGCTGAAGCACAATTAAGAAATCTTACATATGCTGCTCCTATAACTCTTGAATTAACTGTTAAAAAAGATAATCAAATAGATTCAGAGGTTGTGGAAATAGGAAGAATACCTATTATGGTAAAAAGCAAGGTTTGTAATACAGTTGGAATGTCTAAAGAAGAACTGATTGCAAACTACAATGATCCATTGGATCCAGGAGGATATTTTATAATTAAGGGAAATGAAAGAGTTATGATTATGGCAGAAGATTTAGCTGAAAATCAACCTTTCATTGAAAATAATAAAAAAGGGGATTTAACACTTAAATTATTCTCATTAAAAGGAACTTATAGAATACCAGTTACAGTAACAGAAAACAAAGAAGGTATTTTCAATGTCTCATTTAGCAGATTCAAAGATATTCCTGCAATTGTTTTACTTAAGGCACTTGGATTAACAAAAGAATCTGACATTGCAAAATACATTGGAAAAGAAACAGATAGCGTTATTGTTAATTTGTATGAATACACAAACATGGCTGAAAAAGAAGATGCTATGATGTTTATTGCTGAAAAAACAAATCTTCAAGGTACAAAAAAAGAAATTTTGGATAGAGTTAAACAAAGGATTGATTCATATTTATTCCCTCATATTGGGCAAAAGAAAGAAGATAGAATGAAAAAAGCAATAACACTTTGTAAATTTATTAAACAATTTTTAATTGCTAAAGAAAATCCAAGATTAAGAACAGATAAAGACCACTATGCAAATAAAAGAGTAAGACTTTCAGGAGATTTACTTGCAACTTTATTCAGAGTAAATTTGGGGATTTTAGTGAGAGATATTCAATATTCTCTACAAAAATCTTCTAAGAGAAAGAAATATTTTTCAATAAAAGTATTAGCTAAATCTACTTTATTTTCTCACAGAATTGAATCTGCAATAGCAACAGGTTCATGGACTGGTGAAAGAAGCGGTATAACTCAGAATATTGACAAAACAAATTATCTTGCAACAATTTCACAATTACAGAGAGTTTCAAGTATGCTTCCTGGAGATCAAGAAAATTTTATGGCAAGAACTCTTCATCCAACTCATTATGGAAGATTCTGTCCTATTGAAACACCAGAAGGAACAGAAATTGGTCTTAGAAAGAATTTAGCCATACTTGCGAGAGTTTCAACAAGAGTTGAATTAGATGATGCTAAATTTATGAAGGAACTCGATGAATTGGGACTTAACAGAGATGCAATAGGAAATTATGATGTTTTCTTTAATGGTATGTTTATAGGAACAGTTGATGATGGAAAAAAATTTGTTAAGCAAATAAGAGAAAAAAGAAGAGAAAATTTGCTTCCTGTTCAGATGAGTTTCAGAGAAGATGAAGGAATAAAAACAATTTATATTTCAACAGAATCAGGAAGGGTTTTAAGACCTTTAATAATTGTTGAGAATGGAGCTCCTAAACTTAAGAGTGAACACTTAGTTCAGATAGAACAAGGTGAATTAGGATGGAAAGATTTAATTGAAAAAGGGATTATCGAATATATAGACGCTGCTGAAGAAGAAAATGCTCTTGTATCATTAAGTGAAGAAAATTTAACTTCTGAACACACTCATCTTGAAATAGACCCCGTTTCATTATTTGGAACTGTTACAAGTCTTGTTCCATATGGAAATCATGATCAAAGTTCAAGATTGAATAGAGGTTCAAAAACTCAAAAACAGGCTTTAGGATTATATTCTGCAAATTATTTGTGTAGATTAGATACTGATGTAAGCGTTTTACAATATCCTCAGAAACCTATAGTAAGAAGTTTTGTTTACAATACACTAAATACTTATCCTGCAGGACAAAATCTTGTTGTTGCTATAATGGCATATGAAGGATATAATATGGAAGACGCTTTAATATTAAATAAAGGAAGTTTAGATAGGGGACTTGGAAGAAGTTTCTATTTCAGACCTTATTCTGCAATTGAAATGAATTATGCTGGTGGTTTAAAAGATGAAATAGCAATGCCAGAAAAAGATGCTTCTGGTTATAGAATGGAAGCGAGTTATAGGCATTTAGAAGATGATGGAATAATCTCTCCTGAAGCAGAAGTTGCAGAAGGCGAAGTAATGATTGGGAAGATGTCTCCTCCAAAATTCTTGTCTGAAGCAAGAGAGATTTCAATAAGAACAAAGAAAGAATCAAGCGTAGCAATGAGACAAGAAGAAAAAGGGATTGTTGAATCTGTATTTATTACAGAAGATAATGAAGGAAATAAAATTGTTCAAGTTAAAACACGTGACCAAAGAATTCCTGAACTTGGAGATAAATTTGCAACAGCTCACGGACAGAAAGGAGTTATTGGTATGATTGTACCTGAAGAAGATGTTCCTTTCACTTCAAGAGGAATGAGACCAGATGTTATTTTCAATCCCCATGGTTTGCCTTCGAGAATGACTGTGGGTTATTTACTTGAATTACTTGCAGGTAAAGTAGGTTCATTAAGAGGAGAGATCGTTGATGGTACTTCTTTCTCTGGAACAAGCAAGAAAGAACTTGAAGAACAACTTGAGACTTTAGGATTTAGGTTTGATGGTAAAGAAACAATGTATAATGGAATTACAGGAAAGAAAATAGTCTCTAAGATTTTTGTTGGTGATTTATATTATTTGAAGTTGAAATATATGGTAGGAAACAAGATGCATGGAAGAGCTTCAGGTAAAGTTGCACTTTTAACAAGGCAACCAATAGAGGGTAGGGCGAGAGGAGGAGCATTAAGATTAGGAGAAATGGAACAGCAAGCATTAGTTGCTCATGGAGCTTCATTATTATTGAAAGAAAGATATGATTCAGATAAAGTTGTTTTACCAATATGTACTAAGTGTGGAACAATTGCAATTGAAGATAGTGTAAGACAAAAAACTTCTTGTCCAATGTGTGGTAGCGAGGATATTGAATTAGTTGAAGTTTCATATGCATTTAAGTTGCTTCTTGGAGAACTCCAGGGTCTTCATATAAATACAACATTTGAATTAAAGAACAAATACGAATAAAATGGCAAAAATAATAAGAAAGAAAATAGGAGAAATGAGATTTAGCTTGTTTAGTCCTGAACAAATCAAGAAATTATCCTGCGCTAAGATAGTTACACCTGAATTATATGATATTGATGGATATCCAGTTGATGGAGGATTAATGGACTTAAGATTGGGGGCAGTTGATCCTGGAGTAAGATGTAGAACTTGTGGTGGAAGAATAAAAGAATGTTTAGGACACCAAGGAAGTATTGATTTAGCTAGACCTTTAATTCATTTGAAATATGTTCCTTTAATTGAGATGAGTTTAAGATGTTTCTGTCATGAATGTGGAAAGTTAATGTTAAGTGAAAAGGATTTAGAGAAATATACTCCAAGTCAAAGAGCTAAAAAAGCCAAGGATGCAAAGAGATGTCCTTATTGTCAGGCAGCTCAGGAAAGGGTAAGGCTGGATAAACCTACAACATTTTACAGAGGAAAAACTAGAATTTTCCCAACTGAAATAAGAGAATTACTTGTTAAGATACCTGATGAAGAATTAAAAAAGATTGGAGTAAATTCAAATGCATGTAGACCCGAGTGGGCTGTTTTAACTTCACTTTTAGTTCCTCCAGTTACTGTAAGACCTTCAATTATTCTTGAAACTGGTGAGAGAAGTGAAGATGATTTAACACACAAACTTTCAGATATAATAAGAGCTAATCAAAGATTATGGGAAAACCTTAATGCTGGTGCTCCTGAAGTTATTATAGAAGATTTATGGGATTTATTGCAATTCCATATTACAACTTTCTTTGATAATACTGTTACGAGAATTCCTCCTGCAAGACATAGAAGTGGACAACCATTGAAGACAATTACAGAAAGAATCAAAGGTAAAGAAGGAAGAATAAGAAAGAACATTGCAGGTAAGAGAGTAAATTATTCTGGTAGAACAGTTATTTCTCCTGATTCTTCAATTGATATTAATGAAGTAGGAATCCCTTTTGAGATTGCAAGAGTTGTAACTGTTGCAGAAACTGTTAATGATTTGAATATGGATAGATTAAAGAAATTAATTCAGAAAGGAGAAGAATATCCTGGTGCAAATTATGTTATAAGAACAGATGGAAAAAGAAAGAAAATAACTAATGACTTGAAAGAAGAAATAATTAATGAACTTGCTGTTGGATATCAAGTTGAAAGACATTTGCAAGATGGAGATGTTGTTTTGTTCAACAGACACCCAAGTCTTCACAGAGGAAGTTTAATGGCACACTTTGTAAGAGTTCTTCCTGGAAGAACATTTAGATTACATCCTGCTGCTGCGGCTCCTTATAATGCTGATTTTGACGGTGATGAAATGAATATCCATTCGCCGCAGAATGAAGAAGCAAGAGCTGAAGCAAAGATTATTTTAGATGTTAAAAGAAATTTAATTTCTCCAAAGAATAATACAAGCTTAATAGGTTGTATTGGAGATGCAATAACTGGAAATTATTTAATGGGCTTAGAAGAATTTTCAGCGGATTATGCAAATCAATTGTTGTATAACTCAGAAATTGATGCCCAGATTACAAAGAAGACTGTTCCAGGAACAGAAATTTTTTCAAAGATACTTCCTAAATTTAATTATTCAAATGATTCTTTCAGTGTTAAAGAAGGAGAAGTTGTTAAAGGAGTTATAGATAAAACTGCATTTGGAAGTGAAGATGGTGAATTAGTTAAAGTTCTTGATAAAGCAATAGGAAGAGAAGAAACATTTAAGATAATCAAAAGAGCTTTCAATTTAGGAAAGAATTATTTGAGTGGTAGAGGAATTACAATTTCTGTTAATGATTTGGATTTAAGTGAAGACATTCTTGAACAATGTGATGAAGTTATTGAAAAAGCTCAGAAAAAAGCTATGGAGATCATTGAGGCTGATAAAAATGGAACACTTGAATTAATACCAGGTAAGACAAAAGAAGAATCAAGAGAAATAAGAATACTCCAAACACTTAATGAAGTAAGAACAAGAATTGGAGAGATAGTAAAGAGAGAATTCCCAGCTGAAAATCCTGTAAGTAGCATGATTAAATCTGGTGGTGGTGGAAACATACTTAATATAACCCAGATGGCATCTTGTGTAGGACAGCAAGCTCTTGGTAATAGAAGAGTTGACTTTGGATATAATGATAGAACATTATCTTTCTTTAAGAAAGGAGATTTATCTCCTAAAGCAAGAGGATTCATTAAGAGCCCTTTCATTAAAGGATTAAGACCAGATGAATTTTTCTTCCAGGCAATTACAGGAAGAGATTCTCTTATGGATACTGGTTTAAGAACACCTAAATCAGGTTATTTATACAGAAGACTTGCTAATGCTCTTCAAGATTTAAGAGTCGAATATGATGAAACTGTGAGAGACAGTAATAATAATATAATTGAATTCAAATATGGAGACGATGGAATTGATGTAACTAAATTACACCTTAAAGAAAAGCTTGATTCGGGTGAAGCAATAGGTATTGTAACTGCACAATCTTTTGGTGAAGCTTCAACACAGATGGTATTGAGAACTTTCCATATGGCAGGAGTAGCTGAAATGCAGGTCACTACAGGTTTACCGAGATTAATTGAAATATTTGATGCAAGAAAAAAACCTTCGTCACCTAAGATGGAAATTTATCTTAATAAGGAATTCAATACTGAAGAGGGTGCAAGATTTGTTGCTGAAAAAATCAAAGAAGTTAAGCTTAAAGAAATTGCCTCGGAAGTAAATCTTGATTTTGGTGAAAAGAAAATTGAAATTAAAATAGATAAGGAAGGATTAAAACAAACACACTCTACTGTTAAAAGAATAGTTGAGAGATTAAATGAACTTGGATTTAAAGTTAAAGAAAAACAAGATTCTATATCTCTTAATGCCGACGAAAAACTGGGTTTTAAAGAATTGTATAAGTTAAAAGAAAAACTTAAAGAAACGATAATTTCTGGAGTTAAAGGTGTTGAGCAGATATTAGTTGTTAAGAGAGATAATAATTTTGTTATAACAACTCTTGGAACAAATCTTAAAGATATTATTGTTATGAAAGAAGTTAATCCAGATAAAACAATATCTAATGACTTTTATGAAGTTGCAGATATATTTGGAATAGAAGTTGCAAGAGAATTATTGATGCATGAAATAACTGAAGTCCTTAAGACACAGGGATTAGATATAGATATAAGACATTTGAAACTTGTTGCTGATGCTATGACTAATACAGGAGAGATTAAGGGAGTTACAAGAATGGGTATTATTGCACAGAAATCATCTATACTTGCTAGAGCTACATTTGAAACACCTGTTCCTCAATTTGTTAAGGCTACAATAAAGGGAGGAAAAGATAAATTATTGAGTGTAATAGAGAATATAATCTTGAATCAGCCAGTACCTGTTGGAACAGGATTGCCGGGATTACTGGTTAAGGTAATTGGTCCTTTAACAAAGAAAGAATCTGAAAAAAAGATTGCTGATTCAAAAATTGTTGAGAAAGTGAATAAATAAATATTTTCAAGACTATAAATTCTTATAAACTAGGTTGTTAATTTAATTTTAATTATGGAATATATTAAGAATCCTGTAGAATTGAAATTTGATCCTTTAGATGATAAAACAACAAAAGAAGTTAAGGCTATCTTTGAGAATAGGTTAGCAAGAACTCTCTGGATGGGAATAAAACAAGGGCATATAGTAGACCAATATTTTGAAAAACAATGCTTAAATGTCTCTGAAATTTTTGAAAAACTTGGAGTCCCAGATACTCCGGAAAAATTGAAGAGAATTTTAGATAAAAATTTTAATACATTATATGATACTAAAACATATAACAAAAAATTCATAGAAGAATTGTTACCTTATCTTTCAGGAGAGAAAGATTTAGAATACAAAGTAATTAAATGACGAAATCATCGACAGATTTATAAAAGCACTTCTTATCTAATAAAAATGGTAAATACACTCGATATGCAAGATTTGAGATATCTAAATCTTTTTGAAAAAGTCACAGGTGTAAGAACTCATTATTGTTTTGAATATAATAACACCATAATTTTTTGTGTTCCAAAAGAACTTGTTTCAAAGTCAATTGGACCTGAAGTAAGAAATCTTAGAAGAATAAGTGAGATAATAAAAAAAAGAGTTAAGGTTATAGCAATTCCAAAAAGTCCCCAAGATACAAAGAGATTTATTGAATTAGTTGTAAGCCCTGTAACATTCAAGGACTTAGAAGTTCTAGAAAATGAGATTGTTCTTAATGCAGGAGCACAAAGTAAAGCTGCATTAATAGGACGTGATAAGAGAAGATTAATTGAAATGCAGAAGATAACAAAGGATTTCTTTAAGAAAGATTTCAGGATTATTTAAGATTTCTATTTTCAATAAACTTTATTAATATAATTCTATTTTTTGAAGTATGGAATATAATGTAGACGAGAAAAAGCATAAAATTGAAATTACGGGTTCAAAGAGAGAAATAAAGAAGTTTGCAAGGTGTCTTGTGGAAGTTGTTAATATGCATAGGGTTTCTGATTTTAATCAATATGTGAAGAAAGGTAATTCTTTTATTTTTGATATTGATCAGCTACATAGGATTTATTTAGAAAATCGTTCTCTAACCTATATTCAAAGTGGTGGAAGCGATGTACATTTTTCAATAATTAAACAAAGCTATGAAAAAGCCAGAGAGAAATTTGAAAAACATTAATGAGAGCTTCTAAAAACACTATAGGTAAGGTTTTTAAACTAATTTTCTAATAATAGATAATTAATATATTCAAATGGGACTAAAAAGCGCATTTAAAAAAAAGAAAGACAGAAAGAAATTCCAATGGAAAGATAGAAAATTTAAAGTTAGAACTCTAGATCTTTACGCTAAATCTGATCCTTTAGAGGGTGCGAACCAAGCTAAAGGAATTGTTCTTTCTAAAGTTCAAAAAGAAGCTAAGCAGCCAAATTCGGCGATGAGAAAGTGTTGCAAAGTTCAGCTTACAAAGAACGGAAGAAGTGTTACTGCATTTATCCCAGGAAATTTAGCTCAGAAGTTTATTGATGAACATGATGAAGTTATGATTGAAAGAATTGGTGGAAAACAGGGAAGAAGTAAAGGGGATATTCCTGGTGTTAGATATGCTGTTATTAAAGTAAATGACCAGCCTCTTGATAGATTATGGCTTGGAAAGATACAGAAGGGTAGAAGATAAAAATGAATGAACAAATAAAATTTGATAATAAATATTATGGCGAAGTTCGAAAATACTTAGATAGTCATAAAGATTTGCATGCCAATGCAAGCTTTGGTGGAAATGGAAGAATCTATCTTACAGGATATAAAACAACGAAAGGATTTATCTTACAAAATTGTTGTGATAAACCAAATCAAAGTGTTGTTTCTGTGATTAATGATCATCCGAGTTTTGATAAAATTAAATCTGATCTTCAGAAGATTGTAGAAGGTAAAAATGAGTGAACAAATATTAAATTTCAAGATATTCGATAAGTATGATATTTCAACAATAGAAATTCAGGATGAAGGTTTGAAATCTGCAATAAATTTGAAACCAAAGCTTCTTTTGAAAAATCAAGGAAGAAATGTTGGTAAATTTAGTCAGACAAAAGTAAATCTTGTTGAAAGATTAGCAAACAAACTTTCTGTAGCTGGACATAGAGGTAAAAAGCATAAACTTGAGAAAGGAAATGCAACAGGAAAATATACAAAAAATATGCAGATAATTGTAGATGTTCTTGAGATGATTGAAAAGAAAACAGGAAAAAATCCTGTTGAGGTTTTATTAAGAGCTGTTGAAAATTCTGCTCCAAGAGATGAAACAACTGTAATTGAATATGGTGGTGCGAGATATCCTCAAGCAGTTGATGTTGCTCCTGTAAGAAGAGTTAATCTTGCATTGAAACATTTAGTTCATGGAGCATCTGATAAAGCATTCAATAAGAAAAAGACAATTGCTCAGACATTAGCAGAGGAAATAATCATGGCTGCTGATAAGAATGGTGAAAGTTTGGCAATAAGAAAGAAGAAAGAAGCTGAAGCTCAGGCTGATTCTGCTCGTTAAGCTTCACCTTCATAAGTCCTCACTTCGTTGCGGTGTTCTCATTCTTCGAACAGAAGTAAGCTGAAGCTCAGGCTGATTCTGCTCGTTAATCACTTTTAGATATATTTTTTTAAGTACATTTATTTTTAAAGTAATCTTATCAATTTTTATCTATGAAAAGATCCTTGGATGGAAAAGTTCATTGCTGGGAAGGATTAACTGAATATAAATTCGATAAAGAAGATATAATTAATCTATCTGAATCCGATATGGAAGGAATACTCGCTATTGCTAATAATTTGAAGGTTAATCAATATTTTGTAGCTAAAATAGTTTCTCCTGAAATATTTGCAACCAATTATTTTGAGAGATACATAAATGAATTGAAGATAGAAGGATTAGACATTGGAAAAGGAGATTGCGAATATGGATATAAAATGCCTTTACCAGAAAAAGGAGAAGAAAGAAGAGAATTAATTATTTTTAGAAGAAAATAATTATAATAAAACTTATAGGTAAAGTTTAAAAACTATTTTTCTCAACTTTAATAATTGACAATATAAAATGGCAGAAAAGGAATCAAGTTTAGATAAGATTAAGAGATTAGTCTCGAATCAGAAGAATATAAGAAATGTAGCTACAAGCGCACATATTCATCATGGTAAGACTGCTTTTACTGATAATCTTTTAGCTGCAGCAGGTATGATGGCTGCAAAGAATGCGGGGGATTTAGAAGATGGTATGGCAACATGGCAGCATTCAGATGAACAAGAAAGACTAATGACTGTTGACGCTGCAAATGTTTCTATGGTTCATAATTATCAAGGAGAAGAGTATTTAGTTAATTTAATTGATACTCCTGGACACGTTGACTTTGGTGGAAATGTTACAAGAGCTATGAGAGCTATCGATGGAACATTTGTTTTAGTGTGTGCAGTTGAAGGAATAATGCCACAAACAGAGACAGTTATAAGACAAGCTCTTAAGGAAAGAGTTAAACCTGTATTGTTTATCAATAAAGTTGACAGATTAATCAATGAATTACAAGTAACCCCTGAACAAATGCAAGAACGTTTCAAGAAAATAATTGAAAAATTTAATCATTTAATTGATCAGATTGCTGAAAAGGAATTTGCACCAAAATTCAAAGTTAATGTAAGTGATGGAAGTGTTGCATTTGGTTCTGCAAGAGAAAACTGGGCTTTATCAATACCTTTTATGATGAAGAAAAAAATAAGTTTCAAGGATATTTATAAATTATATGATGGAAGTTTATCTCCTGAAGAAAGAGATAAATGGGTGTGGGAAAATGCTCCATTATATGAAGTTATTTTAGATATGGCGATTAAACACTTGCCGAATCCAATTGAAGCTCAATCTTATAGAATTCCAAAAATATGGAGAGGGGATTTAGAAAGTGATTTTGGAAAAGATTTGCTTAAATGTGATAGAAACGGAGAACTTGGATTTGTTATCACAAGAATTGTAATTGACCTTCGTTCAGGAAAAGAAATTTCTGCTGGAAGATTATATTCAGGTACGCTTAAGAGTGGAATGGATGTTTATGCAAATAATGCAAAGCAATCAGGAAAAATTCAACAAGTTTTAGTTTATAATGGTATAAAGCCGGAACAACTAGAGAGTGTTCCTGCTGGAAATGTTCTTGCTGTAAGCGGATTAAATTTAGATGTAGGAGAAACAATTACAACAAAAGAACAAACTGCTTTTGAAGAAATAAAACATATATTCCAACCTGTAATTACAAAGTCAATTGAAGTTATAAAAACAGCTGATTTGCCTAAGCTTATTGAAATTTTAAGAAAAGTTTCAAAAGAAGATCCTTCAATTAAGGTTTCAATTAATGAAGAAACAGGTGAAAGCCTGATATCTGGAATGGGAGAATTACATCTTGAAATTATAGAAAACAGAATTAAAACTGAAAAAGGACTTGAAGTTAAAACTTCTAATCCAATTGTGGTATATAGAGAATCTGTTGGGAAAAGTTCAGGACAAGCATTTGAGGGAAGAAGTCCGAACAAGCATAATAGTTTCTTTATCAGAGTTGAACCATTGGAAGATCAATTAGCAGATTTAATTGATAAGGGAGATCTTCCTGAAGGAAGAATGAAAAAGAAAAATGATGCTGTTGTTAATACTCTTTCAAAAATTGGATGGGGAAGTGATGAGATAAGAAATGTTAAAGATATTTACAAAGGAAGTATGTTTTTTGATGAGACAAGAGGAGAGGTTCATATTGGTGAGGTTATTGAAATGATATTAGATGCATTTGAGATGGTTATGGATCAAGGACCTTTAGCTAGAGAACCTTGTATGAAAATGAAAGTTACTCTTGAAGATATTAAACTTCACGAAGATGCTATTCACAGAGGTCCTGCTCAGGTTTATCCTGCTGTTAGAGAGGCTATAACTGAAGCAATGAAAAATGCAAATGCTACACTTCTTGAACCATTACAGATCCATTTAATTGAAGTTCCAGAAAGCTTTATGGGTGCTGCTACAAAGCTTGTAGGTGGAAAGAGAGGACAACTTTTAGATATGACACAAGAAGCTGGACAAGCTCAATTAAAAGCTAAGATTCCAGTAGCTGAAATGATTGGATGGTCAAGTGATTTGAGAAGCGCAACTGAAGGAAGAGGAACATCTTCATTAGTTGATCAGCAATTTGAAAAGATTCCTGGGTTGCTACAAGCTGATGTTATAAAGAAGATTAGAGAACGTAAAGGATTAGCAGAAAACCAATAACTTTACTAGAAAAGGATTAGCGGAAAATCAGTAAGTTAATTTATTATATATTTTCTAAATTAATTATATTTTTATAGCAATTCTCTCTAAAAAAATTATGACAATTAAAATATTCTCTTTACCTTCTCTTGCTATAGTTAAAAAGAGTGATGAAAAAGGTAAATTTTTGGAACGTTTAACTTATGAATTAGATTGTTCTGGTGTGATTGTTTCTGTTATGAATAACAAAGATTCAAGAATAAACATTATAGATTTTATAACTGAGAAGAATGAAAATGCAGGACGAATTTATTATTCTGAAACATTAAAAGAAAGGAAAATTCTAACATTAAATCTAGGATATAATTATACTGGGCTTATTTTTTCGAAGGATTACAAGGAAAAAGACTTAGCAGATGTAGAACACTGGCCAGAAAATATCTTAAAAGAAAAACATCTAGAGAGAATAAGAAAAATTGGAGATATAAGAGAAGATTTAAACCCTGAAGAAGTTTCTAAAAAATATCAGGATTTTTTCTATAATTTAAAGAAATTTGCTTGAAATAGATTACAATAATTCTTTTAAATCATTTCTT